>NZ_JAUBPR010000093.1:0-26673 GCF_036700845.1 Microcoleus sp. S13_C5 | reverse complement strand
TTCTTTGAACACAACTTGATATTTTTTATTATATCATATTAGTTGTTTGTGTAATTAATTTTGTTTGACTACTTATATCCCACTCTGAGATTGCTGTGATTTCTTACCTGTCCCAACTCCATACACCCTTGGTGACTCACCATTGCTAGCTTCTCGAATCGGCCCATATAACTGTCTAGGAATTATATGAGCCTTTATGAGTTTTTTTTCACGTCCACAAAGCTTACAAATAGGCATTTATTTTTGGAAAATCAACTTAGCTGGATTAAAGAAAAGTTCTGGCTACGTCTATTATATCAAGAACTCAGCGGCATAACCTTCCGAATCAGTGGCGGCAGACAACATTCAACTCGCCACCGAGAGCTCCCTTTCGTCCGCTGGATTGGGGTTGTTAGCCTGCCGAGCGTTATGCTGGCTTTGTTACGAATGCTGGATAGGTTTTGTGTGCATCTGCATCAATCCTAACTCCTACAGACATTTGCTGTTGGGCACTTTCTCCTTGTGCCTGAAACCAAGCGAATGTTTCAGGATTGAGTAACCAGATTGTGAGACGAGTTTTTCCAGGTAATATTGGATCGATCGCCCTCGCTTACCCTGACTAAAATCATAATCTGCTTCCATGACTATTCCTCTCCCTCTTCTTGTCCATCCTCTGCGCCCTCTGTGGTTCCTTCACTCTTTCCTACATTAACCTCACTTTTTTTATGCTGGCGTTCCGACGCAGCTTTTTGCAGCATTTTTAACCTTTCGGGGTCAGCATTCGATCGCCAAAACAACTTATGATCCTTAATTTTAACGCAATTTGCTTCTAAACACTTCACCCATTCCCGATGTTTCTTAACTGCGCCACGATCTAGAATCCCTAACTTTTCTTCTTGGCGGGTGAGTTTCGCAAACTTTTCGTAATGGGGATAACTAGCAGTAACAAAAGCTTCTTTTTTAACTAAAATTGGCGGGTTGTACACATCAGAATAGTCTTGATAGCTCACAGAAAGGTCGCGCAAATCTATGTGCATAGAAGTGTGAAGGGCTGGATGCGGGTTAGTGTCAAAATCGGGATAAAATAAATAAGAAATTTGAGGTTTGCGAGCGTGAAATTTGATGATTGTAGCGCCGTCAAGCCTGCCAATCGTGCGGTTGGCGCAGCCTTCGTAGAGTCGCAGCAAAGGGTCAAGTTCTTCTAATGCAGAGACGTGTACTGAAAGGGAACCGGGCTGTTTGTAGCCGATCGCACTATCTTCGCAGCAGTCAGCCACAATATCAGGTTTGCTCAGACTGTATAGCATTAAATCAGCCAAAGTGCAAGCTTTTTGATAATTGTCAAACAAACCTTTGATGTCGTTGCGGATTTGAGCCGGGAGTCGGCGGATTGAAGGCCGATCGCCCAAACCGTTGAGAGCGAGATATACCAGCAAATCTTGGCGGCGCTTGTCGGCAATTTTCTCCCAATCATCCGCATCCGTTGCTTGCAAAATGACTCTCCAAGCGCGATTAAAACTGTGAAACTCCTCCTTAATCGCCGATTCTTCCGCTAGTTCGCCTTTAACCGGAAGGCGGCCTCGATCGCTCACAAAAGCCATCAAAGGAGCCAGCATTTCCGCATAATCCTCAAACCGCTTAACTTGCGATCGCACTCGGGGAGTCGATAAGCGCGATCGAAACCGAGAAGCGCGAAAACCTTCACCCTCCGCAGCATCCCGAAACACAAAATAAATCCCCAAAGCAACAGGAATTGCATCCACACTCAAAACTTGGTCAATATAAACCTTCAACTCTTCTTGTTCGTAATACTTCTGAAAAGTATTCCGAGAAGTAATCACCCCATCCCCGTAAGCAATTTGACCTTGTTGGCGATCGTCAATCAAAACTTGAGCTGCTACCACTAATAATTTTTTAGTCAATCCCCAAGCATTCAGCAAAGCTTCTCGTCGTTCCGCCAAAGATTCAATGACATTAATCACATAACCAATATTCACAATATCAGCACAAATTCGTGGAGTATCCGGCTGATAGTATGGGTCCCAACCAGAAATAGCATAACCCTCTTGTGCAATATATTTAACATCCCCGCCGTAACCGCAACCGTAATCAAAAAAAGTCGCCCCGTCCCTCACTAAATCAGCTTCTAAAACCAGACGCAGGGGTTTAGAAAGCGAATTGCGTACCATTGCAGCTTTGTGCCGCTCGATCTTAGGAATTGATACCTCGCTATTCTCCTGTTTCAAACGCTCGACAACAGTATGATCTTGGATTTCTACACCGCAATATCCCAAATATTTGAGCCAACCCTCGCGAGTGCCGATAACGCTAGTATTGTCAAGCAGCCCCCACTTTTCTTCGCAGCGAGTCAGCCGCGCAAACTTTTCGTAATTGGGATAATCCGCAGCTACAAAAGTTTCCTTACGGTGCAAAACGGGGGGATTTTCGCTGTTGCTGTAATCAAAATATTTAACTTCCCCTGTTGCTAGATTAATCTGGATGCTGGTTTGCAAAGCTGGATGAGCATCTGTATCGAAATCAGGGTAAAAAAGATAAGATATTTTAGGTTGATGGAGTGAAACTTTAACTAAAGTTGCTTCATCGATATTTTCGAGAGTGCGTCTGGCACAATTTTCGTACATTCCCAGGACAGGGTTGAGTGTCTGCAAAGCCGAAACGTGAACGTAAAAAGCCGTCGGTAATTTTTTACCAACCTTGCTTTCCCGACAGCAGCGAGCCACTTTTGCCACCAGATTGTCAACACAAAAGTTATTCATTTCCTCGGGTGAGTACGGTACTGCCTTTACAGAATTTTTCTCAGAAATAGCTTCTTTTTCATACAATAAAACTTCCCGAGCAAAACTCATCAAAGGCGTTAGCACTTTTTCATCTTTTTCTAATGAATCGCTATCTAAAATAGTGTTTGTACTGGTATCGTAATTCATAGCTAAATTAATTATTTTTTTAATTAACCGCAGAGAACGCAGAGGACAAGGAGTGAAGAAACAAACAAAATTTTTCTAGATTTTCTATATGTAGGATGCACACTCCGTACCGTACCGCTTTATTTCTTAGTCTCTTAGAGAGGGACTTCGTTTTTGTAATGGGGCTTTTAATCGACTAATATCGATTCCCAGCGAGTAAGATATTAACCAAACATTCGAGTTTCCACAAATTCTTGAACACGGGCTAAATGACTGGACAAACTCACTAATATGTTCTCAACCCTCTCCATCTTTGACAACTCCACCCCTGGTGGTTCAGATTGAAAGCCTCGCGCTTGATGCTCCAATTGTGTGGCCAAATCCGACATCAGAGCAACTCCCACGTTAGCCGAAGTTCCCTTGAGACGGTGTGCTTGATATTCCACAGCTTGCCAATCTTTAGCTTCTACGGCTCTTTTGGCAGCAGCCAAATCAGCTTGCGCGTCTGCCACAAAAGCTTGCAAAAGTCGCTCGGGCAATTTAATATTAACTCGTCCGAGTTGCTCCAATCTGCTCTTGTCGAACAGTCCGTCATAGTCTCTATGTTCCCAAGTTTGAAGTGCGATCGCCCTTGGTGTCGGCAGAGCCACAACCTGCGCTTTTTCGACAACTTCTGTATAATTTGTTGCTAATTGAGATTTATTTTCCGAATTAATACTTTTAACTCCATACTTATTTTCACCCTCAACCTTTAGGGCTTCATACTTTTTCAGGGCCGCCGCCAAAGCATCTAAATCTACAGGTTTGCTGAGATAATCGTCCATCCCCGCCGCCAGACACTTTTCTCGTTCCCCCGGCATAGCATGAGCAGTTAAAGCCATCACAAAAGTATGCCGATCGCTTCCTTCGATTTGCCTCAACTTTTGCGCCGTTTTGTAACCATCAAGTACCGGCATTTGACAGTCCATCAGCACTAAATCATAGCTTTTTTTTGCCAGCAAATCCAGCGCTTCTTGACCATTGACCACGCAGTCAGCCTGATACCCTAAAACGGCCAACTGTTCGACAAGAACTTGTTGATTGATCGGGTGGTCTTCCGCCACCAAAATTCTCAGCGATGACGGCGAATTGGAAGTAATATATTGAGAATTAACTGGTGGCAACTTGCAAGTATTAGCAGCCTCCACTCTCCCAAAATCTCCCATTCCCTTCACCGACACCTGCAAAGCCTCAAGCAGACGGCTTGGCCGCACTGGCTCGATCAAATATCCGTTAAAACCCCGACTGCAAAGCGCTTCAGCCTTCGGCTGTTCCCGCAAAGCAGTCATGGCGATTAACGAGCCAACTATAGAGGTCGATCGCACTTTCCTAGCAAATTCCTCCGCATCCAACTCCGGCATTTGCAAGTCCACAAGCACCACATCCCAGCTTTTTCCCCCCTCCCCCGAATTCTGAGAAATCCCGCCCTGGGCATTGTTCAACCAACTCAAAGCCTCAGCAGCAGTTTCTGCCTCATCGCAGCGAGCGCCCCAACTTTGAGCAAGCGATCGCACCGCTGCCCTCCTCAAAGCGCTTCCCGATACTACTAACAGCTTCTTGCCCGCAAGTTCGGGCTCGTGAGCCTCAACTTGCAACTGTTTTTCCAAAGGTACAGTAAACCAAAAAGTCGAACCGCTGCCTAGCAAACTGCGAACTCCAATCTCACCTCCCATCATGTCCACTAATTGCTTGCAAATGGCCAAACCCAAACCCGTCCCGCCGTAAGGTCTAGTAGGAGAATCGTCTACCTGAGAAAAAGATTGGAACAGCTTTGTTTGCCCTTGGGCCGAAATTCCAATGCCAGTATCCCGCACCGAAAATAGTAATCTTGCCTCTTGTCTACCGTCTGCCAGTCGGTTGCCCTGTTTCACTGTTACGTGAACTAGAACTTGACCGCTATCCGTAAATTTTATGGCATTACCCGTCAAATTCAGCAAAACTTGCTTCAATCGGCCCGAGTCGCCTACCAACTTTCTCGGCACTGAGCTGTCAACTAAAATATTCAATTCAATACCTTTTTCTTCTGCCAAATGCGCTATGATTTCTATCACAGACTCAACGCAGCTATCCAAATCAAAATTAGTCTTTTCCAGCCGCATTTCTCCCGCTTCTATCTTAGAGAAATCGAGGATATCATTAATAACATTCAGCAAATGCTCAGCACTGCGGTAAATAGTCTGAGCACAGTCCCGCTGTTTCTGTTCCAGAGGAGCGCGCAGCAGCAATTGAGCCATTGCCAAAACCCCATTCATCGGAGTGCGAATTTCGTGACTCATGTTGGCCAAGAATTGCGACTTCACCCGGCTCGCTTCTAAGGCAGTTTCCCGCGCTTCCACTAGCTCATTAATCTTGTCGGCAACCATCACGATTCCCCCGACTTTCTCGTCTGGATCGTACCAAGGGTGAGCAGCCCACCGCAGGTACAAAACAGATCCGTCGGCTCGTTCCCAGGCATCTTCGCTCACAGAAACTACCTTGCCTTTGAGCACTTCTTGGTACATTACTTTCCAGCGATTCGGCGTATCTGGAAACAATTCGTAATGGCTAAAATTATTGAGGGACGGCAACTCCAAATTAAATTGGCTCATCCATTTTTTAGAGTTAGCCATATAGCGCATTTGTGTATCGAACATCGCCATTGCTACAGGCACGCAAGTAATAATTTGTCTCAGTTGCTGCCGCTCCCTTTCCAGAGCATCTTCCGCCTGTTTCCGCTCAGTAATGTCGCTAATCATGCCGGCCATTCGCAGCGGTTTGCCTTGGGAAGTCCGCTGAGCTTTTCCCTGAGAAGTGCAGTAGCGGTAAAGACCGTTCGAGTGTAGCAGCCGGAATTCTACATTATAGTCTATTTCTTGTTCCAAGTGAGCGGCGATCGCCGCGACGATTCCCTCCTTGTCATCGGGGTGCAGGCGGTTGTATAGAGCGTCCATAGTCCTGCCAAATTGCTTTCGCGACAAACCGATAATTTCCAAAAGGCGATCGTTCCAATAAACCTCATTTTTACTTAAATCCCAATCCCAAATTCCGTCGTTCACTCCTTCTAAAACTAACCTGTACCTTTCCTCACTTTCCTTAAGTTTTTGACTGGTATGAAACGCCTGAGATTCGGCGCGGTAAACGCGCATCGCATTGTATAAACTGCGAGACAAACTCTCGGGAGAAAGCTTGTTTTTAGCTATATAATCAGAAGCTCCCGCCTTCATCAATTCCACAGCAATTTGTTCGTCGCCTTGACCTGTAAGCACAATTAAGGGAACTTTCAGCCCCGCTTCTCGTAGATGTTTTACCAAACTCAGTCCGTCTCCGTCCGGCAATCCGTAGTCGAGCAATACGCAGTCAAATTTGCACTCAAATATTTGATTTAATAGCAGCCCCTTTTCTGTCTCCTCAACCTCCCTTAAAGGTTGAGATTTATTGTGTTTGGAGAGTTTTGCGGTAGCCTGGGTAGAATTTTTGCTAACCGAGAGTTTTGTCAGGGCATCCGCGCAATCTTCTGCCTCAGTAACTTCTGCCGAAACACCAGCGGACTTGAGCGAGCGTTTGATCGCCATTCGATCGACTGCATCGTCATCAACTATCAGAATTGTGAGAATTTTGTCCATAACAACCGAATTGTGGATTACTCCGAAAAAGCTGCAGTCTGGAAAAAAGAATTAAAACAACTGCATCCCTGAAAAATCACCAAGCCACATTAAAAAATAAATTTTTTATTAAATTTCGCCTAGTTTAGGGAATTTCACTCAGCATCCAGTATCTGTTTAGGGTAGCCATCACTTCCACAAAGTTAGAAAAAGTAACAGGTTTAAGAATATAGCCCGCTACATTCAAATTATAAGCTTTTACTTTATCTCTATCTTCATTAGAAGTCGTGAGGACGATTACCGGAATCGACCTCAAACATTCATCCATTCGCAATTCTTGCAAAAACTCGATCCCGCTCATTCTCGGCATATTCAAGTCCAGCAAAATCAACCGGCGCTCTTGAGGCATGGGAGGATCTATTTTTCCTTCTCCACGCAATATAGCTAGAGCTTCTAATCCATTGGCAGCAATGTAGAGGGGGTTGACGATGTTGTTTTTTTTGAAAGCTCGCCGGACGTTCATCACATCAACCTCATCATCTTCTACCAAGAGAATATGAATTTTTTTGTCTTGCATAAATCAGCCATTTTATAGATGTTTTTTAAGCGCCCGTCTCATTGGCGAGGTTTACTCAGCACGGATCGCGAACCCAGCAGGTTTAATCTCTATTGTCCTTTGTCAAGAATCATTTATGCCGGGGCCGATGACGGTATCTACCTACAGGTGTACTCGCCCCTCATGCTCTGAGGGGCGCAGCCGAAATCCAAAAACTCGCCAATAACGCCCGATCGAGCTACGGTAAAATCTAAAACTCATCTACATTATTATTAATCGCCATGTCAGCCGATCGCAAACTCTACGAAGGCAAAGCCAAAATCCTCTACTCCACCGAAGACAGCGAAATTTTGCTGACCCACTTCAAAGACGACGCCACAGCCTTTAACGCCCAGAAACGCGGCAGCATCGTTGGCAAAGGCGAAATCAACTGCGCCGTATCCGCCCACCTGTTTCGGATGCTAGAAGCCAAAGGCATTCCCACCCACTTCATCGACACGCCCGCACCCAACCAAATGCGAGTCTGTCGCGTCCAAATCTTGCCCTTGGAAGTCGTAGTCAGAAACATTGCCGCCGGCAGTCTTTGCAAGCAAACCGGACTCGCCCTCGGCACAATAGTTAATCCGCCGCTGGTAGAGTTTTATTACAAAAACGACGATTTGGGAGACCCGCTGCTAACCCGCGACAGGCTGCTGCTAATGCAGCTAGCCACCCCCGAACAAGTAGACCAACTAGAAATCGCCGCCCGCGAAATTAACGAAATACTCAAAGAATTTTTCAGTCAGTGCGGCATCACCCTGGTAGACTTCAAACTAGAATTCGGTATCGACCAACATCAAAATCTGATCCTCGCCGACGAAATCAGTCCCGACACCTGCCGCCTCTGGGACAACGCAGAAGCCGACCCCGACGCCCGTGTTATGGACAAAGACCGATTCCGCCGCGACTTAGGATCGGTAGAAACCGCTTACCAGCAAGTTCTCCAACGGGTTCTCGCTCAGAAAGTCTAGAGGCGTTGGTAATGCGCTAGAATTGCACAGTTTGTCACCCTTCTCTTTCGATGTCAGCAATCAGCGGTCAACAGTCATCAATTAGCGGTCAGCGCGAAATTCCACCGACTTATATAACTAATGACTAATGACTAATGAATAATGACTAATGTGGTGTGTGGATTGCCCAAAAAAGTGAACAAAAATGCGTTTATCTGCTGTATTGGTGGCAGTTTTTACTGCCTCAGCAACATTCGGGTTATCAAATTCGGCAAGTGGCCAAACATCCTACTCTGAATCAGCAGAGGAAGCTTTGGCTGCCGTTCCGCCCGCCCCGTCGATCGAATTACCTGATCGCCCCATTCCAGAATTAACCCAAAATCCTCCTCAAAACCGCAAAGCCGCTAAAACAGGCAAAGGGGAAGCCCTAAAAATAGCGGAGGCCCCTGCCAGAGGAGAACCCAACGACCAACCCCCAGACCGATTCACAGACACGCCTTCGCCTGTTTCCCCTGCCAGCTTTCAACTCAAACCCGAGCTAGCATCCAACCCCTCCCCCGCCTCTAGCAGCCAAAACGCCCTGCCAGAGGCGCAACAGGAAAGCTCGCTCCCCCCCGACGAATCGGCTGTAACGCCCGCCTGGATCGCAGCAGAGCTAGGGAAACCAGAGGTATCAGGGACGATCGCTCAAAACGCCCAAGTTACCCCCAGACCGGCCCCGACCAGGCCGGCCCCGACCAGACCGCCGGCTAACACCGTTCCCCCATTGCCCCCTGGCCCAGCACCGCTGCCCAGACAAACCCCCGCACCCGCCGGGGCGGCAGAACCGCAAGTGCTAGTTGCCGAAGTTACCGTCACCGGGGCGACGGGAGACTTGGAAAGCGAAATTTACCGAGTCATCAGCACCCAACCGGGACGCACGACCAACCGCAGCCAACTGCAACAAGACATCAACGCCATTTTTGCCACAGGCTTTTTCAGAAACGTGCGGGCAGTACCGGAAGACACCCCGTTGGGCGTCCGGGTGACTTTTATTGTGCAGCCAAATCCAGTGCTGCGGGGAGTGACAATCACCGGCCAGCAAGTGCTGCCCCAAAGCGTAATTGACGAAAGCTTCCGCGATCAATACGGCAAAATTCTCAACCTCCGCCGCTTTGAAGAGGGAGTGAAAAAAATTAATGCGTGGTATCAAGAGAACGGCTATGTTTTGGGCCAAATCACTGATGCCCCGCAAGTAGGAGACGACGGCACTGTCACGCTGGTAGTGGCAGAAGGCCAGATCGAATCGGTTGATGTCCGCTTCCTGAACAAGGAGGGAGAGGCAACAGATGCCACGGGTCAGCCGATCGGAGGAAACACCCGTCGCTTTGTCATCACCCGCGAAGTAGAACTCAAGCCCGGAGACATCTTTAACCGCACCAAGGCGGAAAGAGATTTGAGACGGGTGTTTGGTTTGGGAATTTTTGAAGACGTACGACTTGCCTTGGAACCGGGAACGACTGACCCCCGCAAGGCAAGGGTAATTGTCAACGTCATTGAGAAAAATACCGGTTCTTTGGCGGCGGGTGCGGGTTTGAGTTCCGCGACGGGTTTGTTCGGCACGCTGAGTTACCAGCAGCAAAACTTGGGCGGCAGAAACCAGAAGTTGGGCGCTGAGGTGCAAATCGGGGAACGCCAAAATCTGTTTGACTTGAGTTTTACCGACCCCTGGATTGCGGGCGATCCTTACCGGACTTCTTATACGGTTAATGCGTTTAGAAGACGATCGATCAGCGTGATTTTTGACGGCGGCGAACGGGAAGTCAGATTGCCCAACGACGATCGACCCCGCATCAATCGCACCGGCGCCGGCATCAATTTCACCCGTCCCCTGTCGCGCAATCCTTTTGCCGATTCTGAGTGGACTGCTTCACTCGGTTTGCAGTACCAGCGAGTCTCAATTACCGATCGCAAAGGCAGGCGCGAATCCCGGGACGAACTCGGCAACCTGTTGAGTTTTAGCGATTCGGGTTCGGATGACTTGACAACTTTGCAAGCAGGTGTTGTGCGCGATCGGCGCAACGACCCCCTCCGGCCCACTAGCGGTTCCCTGCTCAGGTTTGGGATGGAACAATCGATTCCTGTAGGTTCCGGCAGCATCCTGTTCAACCGCCTGCGGGCCAGCTACAGCTTTTACCTACCCGTCAAGTACACTAACTTTACCCCCGGGCCTCAAACCCTGGCATTCAGTTTTAGGGGCGGCACAGTATTCGGAGATTTGCCTCCATACGAAGCCTTTGCCTTGGGCGGCGCCAACTCGGTGCGCGGATACGACGAAGGCGACCTCGGAGCCGGTCGCAGTTTCCTAGAAGCCAGCGTAGAGTACCGTTTCCCGATTATTTCATTTATCGGCGGAGCGCTATTTTTGGATGCTGGCACTGACTTGGGCACGGGCAAAGATGTCCCGGGCGACCCGGCGGGTATCCGTGGAAAGCCCGGTAGCGGTTACGGTTACGGTCTCGGCGTGCGGATTCAATCTCCTTTAGGACCGATCCGGATCGATTACGGTATCAACGACACTGGCGACAATCAAATTCACTTTGGAATTGGTGAACGATTCTAAGTTGGCAGTTGGCAGTTGGCAGTTGGCAGTTGGCAGTTGACAGTTGAGAGTTGACAGTTGGCAGTTGACAGTTGAGAGTTGGCAGTTGACTACTAACTACTAACTAATGACAGTGACAGTTGACTACTAACTACTGACTACTGACTACTAACTAATGACTAATGACTAATGACTATTGAACGTACCTTAAAATCTGAATTTGAACTGTCGGGAATCGGTTTGCACAGCGGCGAACAAACTCGCGTCCGAGTTTTGCCTGCGGAGGTTGGGGAAGGCCGCTATTTTGTCAGAATTGACTTGCCTGGTGCTCCGATAATTCCTGCAAAAATTGAGGCAGTTTGTCAGACTGCACTTTCGACTGAACTGGCAGGTATCGATGCTCAAATTCGCACTGTAGAGCATTTATTAGCCGCTTTGGCGGGGATGGGAGCGGATAATGCTCGAATTGAGGTTGATGGGCCGGAAGTGCCGCTGCTGGACGGTTCGGCTCTGGTTTGGGTAGAGGCGATCACCCATACCGGCTTAGTTCATCAAGAATCGAAGCAAGACCCCACTTCCTCCTTCGTCCTAGAACAGCCAATTTGGGTGCGCCACGGGGATGCTTTTGCAGCGGCTTTACCCTCAGCCGAAACTCGATTTAGTTACGGAATTGATTTTGAGGAACAGGCGATCGGCAATCAATGGTACAGTTGGTCGCCAGAAGCAGAAAGTTTTGCTAGCGCGATCGCCCCAGCCCGCACTTTTGGACTTGCTCGCCAAGTTGACCAATTGCGACAAGCAGGTTTGATCAAAGGTGGTACCCTAGAGAACGCCCTAGTTTGCGATCGATCCGGCTGGCTCAACCCGCCTTTGAGATTTGCCAACGAACCAGTGCGCCATAAAATCCTAGACTTAGCAGGCGACCTCAGTCTGCTCGGAACTTGGCCAAAAGCTCACTACTTGGCTTACAAAGCCAGTCACAACCTGCACGTCCAACTCGCCCAAGCCCTGAAATCGGAAGCTCTAGCTACGCTAGATAAAAGTTAGGAAAAAACAGGTGATCTGTTAAGATTGCATCTTCCTTCTTCCTTCTGCCTTCTGCCATACCACACTCAAAAGTCTTCAAGCAATGTCCACGCTGACTGAAGTTAACACCCCCAATACTGCTAATTCTGAATCCGTCCCCACCAACAACGGTGAGGATTCTCCAGCGGTTAAATCTACTTTTACTCTCGAAGAAGTTCAGAAATTATTGCCTCATCGCTATCCTTTTGCACTGGTTGACAAGATTGTTGATTACGTGCCGTCCGAGAAGGCTGTAGGAATTAAAAATGTAACTTTCAACGAACCGCATTTTCAAGGGCATTTTCCCGGACGGCCGATTATGCCCGGAGTATTAATTGTCGAAGCGATGGCTCAAGTTGGCGGTATTGTTCTCGCTCAGTTGCCCGACATCGAGCAAGGATTGTGGATGTTTACGGGAATTGATAAAGTCAAGTTCCGTCGTCAGGTTGTACCGGGCGATCAGTTGCTGATGACTGTAGAATTGCTGTGGGTAAAACGCCGCCGCTTCGCAAAAATGCAGGCTCTAGCTGAAGTAGACGGACAAAAAGTTTGTGAAGGAGAATTGACGTTTTCGATGGTAGATTAAATTGGGAATTAGTGAGGGCTTGCGGGTAGTTTTAAGTTATGAGTTTGGAAGTTAAATTGAAACCGCCAAGCGTTCCTCGGAACGAAGCAATCTTAAAATTAAAAAAATGCCTTCTTCCCTCTTCCTTCTTCGTTCAACATCCATCCGTTTAATCGGTTTAATCCCTTACACTGCGCGTTGCCAAACTTCCTTCCCACTTACCAGCAAAAAAACTGACAAATGCTTACTTTGATTCACCCAACTGCTGTGATTCATCCCGGTGCTGAACTTCACCCGACTGTAGAAGTGGGAGCTTATGCTGTAATTGGGGAAAGAGTGAAAATCGGGCCGGATACTAAGATTGGCGCCCATGCAATTATCGACGGGCTAACAGAAATAGGCGCTCGCAATCAAATTTTCCCCGGTGCGGCGATAGGTTTGGAACCTCAAGATTTGAAATACGAGGGTTCTCCGACTAGGGTGAAAATTGGCGACAGCAATCAAATTCGGGAATATGTGACAATCAACCGCGCTACTGGAGCCGGGGAAAGCACGACAATTGGCAATAATAATCTATTGATGGCTTATGTTCATGTGGGACACAATTGCGCGATCGCCGATCGAGTAATTATCGCCAATGCTGTAGCCTTAGCCGGACACGTTAAAATCGAGTCTCAAGCCCGCTTGAGCGGTGTTTTGGGCGTTCACCAGTTTGTCCACATCGGCCGCTTGTCTATGGTGGGCGGCTTGAGCAGGATCGATCGAGACGTACCTCCTTATATGCTAGTCGAGGGGAATCCTTCGAGAGTGCGAGCAATCAACAAAATAGGCCTCGAACGCGCTGGTTTTACAGCAGAAGATTTGCTAGTTTTGAAGAAAACTTTTCGTATTCTATATCATTCTGGCTACACTCTAAATCAAGCTTTGGAACAGTTGGATTTGTTGCCAGAAAACGCCCATTTGCAGCACCTGCGGAGATTTGTGCAGCAGTCTATAACGAAAGGGCGGCGCGGTTTGATTCCTGGCAAAAAGTAAATGAGGTAGAATAAACCTATGAACTAAGCGACTGTTGCCCTATGAATGTATATACTTCAGTCAAATCTACATCCCCTGAAACAGAACAAGATGGCTGGATCAGGTTCTCAGATGTTAGTTGGGAGCAATTTGAAGCTATAGAAGCAGCTTTTAAAGATTTCAGAGGTGTGAAATTTTTCTATCTCGATCAAAAACTGCAAATTATAACTGTCTCGCCCGAACACGAAATAATCAAGAAAACTCTCTGTATGCTCTTAGAGGCATATATGAGAGCAAATGGGATTCGATTTTACGGCAAGGGCGGGCCGACTCTGGGTGACAGAGAATTAGGCGGTAGAAAAGAGCCGGATGATTCCTATGATATAGGAACGCAAAAAATAGTCCCAGATATTGCTATTGAAGTGGTAATTACCAGTGGCGGGATAAATACTCTAGAATTCTACAAAAGATTGGGCGTTCGGGAAGTTTGGTTTTGGCAAAATAGTCAGTTATCTCTCTATTACTTAACAGGTGAAAATTATGAGCAGATGGCCAGGAGTACATTCCTTCCCGCTCTGGACTTAGAATTACTGCTACGCTGTGCTAATATGCCCGATCAATATGATGCTGTTACCGAGTTATTAGCAAACATCTCACCTGTATAAAGTCAGAATATGAAAATTTTTATCAGCACTGGTGAGGTTTCTGGCGATTTGCAAGGATCTTTGTTAGTTGCAGCCTTAAAACGTCACGCTGTCGCCGCCGGTTTGGAGTTAGAAATAACAGGATTGGGCGGCCCTCGTATGGCAGAAGCTGGGGTTACTATTTTAGGAGATACTGTGGGCATTGGTTCTATGGGCCTTATAGAATCAGTGCCGTATATTTGGCCAACGATCCAAGTTCAGCAAAAAGCTAAACAATATCTCAAAAACTTTCGCCCCGATGCGGTTGTATTGATTGATTATTTGACTCCAAATCTCGGTATTGGCAGCTACATCCGCCGCTATTTGCCTGATTTGCCGGTGGTTTGGTACATCGCACCTCAAGAATGGGTTTGGTCGATTTCTCCTCGCAATACTGATCTGATTGTCAATATTTGCGACCAACTTTTGGCAATTTTCCCCGAAGAAGCTTGTTATTATCAAAAAAAAGGAGCCCAAGTGAGTTGGGTTGGTCATCCTTTGGTGGATAGAATGCAATCTGCGCCCAGCCGGGAAGTTGCCCGCAAAACTTTGGGAATTGAGTCGGAACAGGTGTCGATCGCCCTAATTCCCGCTTCCAGACACCAAGAACTCAAGTACCTGATGCCGGTCATATTTGAGGCCGCTCAAATTATTCAAGCTAAATTGCCGGAAGTTCATTTTTGGATTCCGCTTGCTAACAAAGCTTTCCGTAGCAAAATCGAACAGGCGATCGAGAATTACGGTTTGCGGGCTACTTTGTTAGAAAATCAAACTCTGGAAATCTTGGCTGCTGCCGATCTGGCGATCGCTAAATCTGGTACTGTTAATCTGGAGCTAGCTTTGCTCGACGTTCCGCAAGTTGTCGCCTACCGCGTCAGTCCGATTACGGCGGTTATTGCTCGCCACGTGCTGAAATTTTCGATTCCTTTTATGTCTCCGCCCAATTTGGTGCAAATGAAGCCGATCGTCCCGGAGTTGCTGCAAGACGACGCTACTGCGGAAAATATAGTGAATCACGCACTGGAATTGCTGCAAAATGCCGCTCGACGCCAGCAAACTTTGGCAGGTTATCGAGAAATGCGGGAAAGTCTCGGAGATGTGGGTGTGTGCGATCGGGCCGCTGGGGAAATAATGAAAAATGTCAAATTAAATACAGCTTCTTAAAGCAATTTTGGTATTGAAAGGTTATGTATAAACCCGGTTTCTTTGTGGATGGCTCCTTGACAAACCCAAGATTTATTACCAAAAACCCGGTTAATTTTTTTAATTTCTATTAAAGCCACTTTTTTATTGAAATGTTATGCCAAGCAATCGGAAAAAGCGACCGATCGCTGTTGATTTATTTGCAGGCGCGGGCGGCATGACCCTGGGCTTTGAACAAGCAGGTTTTGATGTACTTGCATCAGTCGAAATTGACCCTATTCACTGCGCCACACACGAGTTTAATTTCCCGCTGTGTTCTATTCTGTGCAAAGATGTCACAGCGCTTACGGGCTCAGAAATTAGGAAAAAATCGGCGATCGGGCGGCGCGAGATAGACGTAGTAATCAGCGGTTCGCCCTGTCAAGGATTCTCCATGATGGGCAAGCGCGATGTGGATGACCCACGAAATTCTCTAATTTTTCACTTTCAGCGCTTAGTTTTGGAGCTAAAACCCAAGTTTTTTGTAATGGAAAATGTGCCGGGAATTGCATCAGGAGAACACAAAGAACTCCTGAATGTTTTAATTAGCTCTTTTATGAAACGTGGCTATAAAGTAGAAGAAAATTATCAAGTTCTCAACGCTGTTCACTATGGAGTACCGCAAGCTCGCAAACGATTGTTTTTGATTGGGTGCAAAGAAGGTTATGAGCTACCCAAATACCCTCAGCAAACTACGATACTGCCGAAAATAAAAATTCCTAAACGCTATAAAAAAATTAATTTACCTGCTGTCCCGACAGTTTGGGATGCGATTGGAGATTTGCCGGAGGTGGAAGACTACAGCGAGTTGCTGCACCGAGATTGGGTAATGGCGGAGTACGGAAAGTGCAGCACTTATGCGAGTATAATGCGCGGAATTGATGGTTTGGATGATGATTATTCCTACGATCGCGAGTACGATCGACAAATCCTCTCTTGTAGTTTGCGAACTAAACATTCTCAGGAATGTATGGAAAGGTTTCATGCTGCCAAACACGGCGAAAAAGAGCCGATCAGCCGTTTTTACAAGCTGCATCCTAACGGAGTTTGCAACACTCTCAGGGCCGGAACCGACAGGGCGAGGGGCGCTTATACTTCGCCGAGACCAATTCACCCGATCGCCCCTCGGTGCATTACAGTCAGAGAAGCTGCGCGGCTGCATTCCTATCCTGACTGGTTTAGATTTCACGTCACAAAATGGCACGGTTTTCGCCAAGTCGGAAATTCTGTACCGCCACTATTGGCGAAAGCTGTCGCAGCGCAGATTATTAACGCTTTGGGCGTGGAAGCAATTAAGCCGAGTCTCAAACTAACCTGGGGAGATGATTCGTTGCTTAAACTGAATTGGTCGGAAGCAGAACAATATTATATAAAAAGTTAAGAATTAGATTTACAGCGTATATGCAGGACTACCCTCAATTAAGCGCAGGGCAAAGTCCCTGTATCAGTGAACACACTTCGATGACCAGCACAAGATGTCCTGGGTAGTTAAACAAACCGGGAATGTATTCCGGCGCGCTGTGCAGTTTTTTCAAGGTAAAAGTGGGAACTATTTCGACTACTGGTCTGCAATCCAAGGCGTAGCGTCCTATACATAAAATAGTCAAATAAACATCTGGATATCAGAGGAGATTTGAGATTGTGAAAGTCTGCCGGAAAACATTTTGATAAATTTCGCTGAGTTTTGCAACAATTAGGAGTCTTTTGGAATTCTAGAGCTATTGTGTAAAAAGTGTATTTTCAGGAGACTCAAATACTATGGGTTGGTTTAAAAGACTGTTCGGACTCGAAAAGCCTGAAGCCCCGGCTGAACCGATGGCACAAGTAGTACAGCAAGCTGCCCAATCGCAATCCATCGCTCCTGCTAAAGTCGGCCCCGACGGAAATTTTGACGAAAGCGGCCTCGCGAAGCGGGTGGCTTTAGCTTTTGACAGCGATTCAGAAGTTGCTGATATCGAGACTGTTTATGTAGCTCAGCTCAGCAGCACTGTTGTTCTCAAAGGTCAAGTTCCTAGTCAGGAAATTCTCGACAAGTTGGTGGCGATCGCCTCTGCGGAAGAAGGTGCCACCAACGTGCAAACCGATCAGGTGACAGTTGGCTAGTTCTTCCCAAGCGAAGCAGTTTCGCTCCGGGTGCTGCTCGAATTAGTCAAAAACTCGATTAAACCCGCTGCGGCGGGTTTTTTCTTGCCGTCTCGCCCTCAAAATATTAATTTTTGTAAATAAAGCGGATTCATCTCGAAAAACAGTATAATTGAATACAGAAACTAAAAAAGTTTTAGCCAAGAAAACCAAACCTGACCTGACTGCCCTTTTTATCTCCATAAATATAAGGATCAAAAAATATGAAACTCACTTATCGCGGCGCAAACTACGAGTACGACATTCCGACAGTTGATATGGTCGAAGGCGAAGTCGCGGGCAAATACCGGGGGCAAAACTGGAACTATCGGTATCCGAGACACATTCCCAACCCCAAAAAATACGGCGGCGGCGGCACAAACCATACCAAAAAGCGAGATGCTCAAGCTGGCGATCGGGATGCCGCAGTAGCTCGCGCCTCAGCGGCGGTTGAATCTTATCCAACAGTTGTGGAAGTGGCGCAAGTGCACCGGGCGAATATTTGCAATATTCTCGATCGTAGAAAGGAAGCAGCCAAGGCCAAGGGCGATGAAACACTGCTGCGCTTGCTAGAAATTGAGTCGAGACAGATGGTCTGTTAGAGAAAAGCTTCAGAAAACAAAGCGTTTGTCAAGAGGGGGAAATCGAGTTAAGCTCAATTTCCCCCTTTTGATGCTGTTTGTGCGATCGCTTTTGCAGCCTCGAAGCGATATCAATCGTCGGGATTTTGGGCGATGCGATCTTTTTTAATGCGATCACCCTTCTCAACACTCTTTCGGGTGCGATGGGTTTTGACGATTAACTCAATACCTTGGGTTATCATCCAGGGGATAACATCGAGGGCTGGTTTACCTGAAAGCACATCGAGATTGCCCTTGATGCCGATAATGGCTGCTTGCAGGATAAATGCACTTGTGATCGCTTGGCGGATGAACTTTTGTCGATCGCTTTGGCTGTTGTTTTTCATGTTCGGAAGCTTGTTTGATTAACCACATCAACAGGTTCTCTTTGGGGTTGTAAGCTTAATCAAGTCGTAGCGATCGCAGCCAAAAGTCTTGTAAAATCTGGATAGTAGGGGTTTGGGGTGGTAGAGATAATTTGGGGTAGCCCCAAACTTTGTGGTAATTTTTTGGACTTCTATGCCGCGAAATACTTACGGGCCTACGGTTAAAGAGCGGGTGAAGCGCCTGTTGGAGGCATTGCTTGCTTTCGTCGATTGGGAATTTGAGGACAGCTTTGACATTAAATCCAAGTGGGAAGCGGAAGACAGTACCAACCCGAAACTGATTGTCGAAACAACACTGGTCACTTTGGAGTGGTTGATCGCAAAAGACAAATATCCTGGCAAGTTAACTAAACCTAAAATTCGAGAAGCGCTGAACCTGTTAAAAGACTTCTTAAAGATTTTGGAGGACAACCGCACCCAAACCAAGGGAGTTGATACCTGGCATTTCACGCTGACGCTGTGGTCAAAAGATCGGGAAAAGAATCTCAAGCAGTTTGATAAGGCGTGGGAAGATAGCAGACCAGAAAAGTCTAAAGCTTTAGAGGCAAAATTCAAGAAATCTGATGCGTTTGACTGGCGAAATATTTCCCTCGCCATGCTGGAAGCACAGAAACCGCTAACCACCAATGCGTTGATGCGCGATGAGGACGATCGCTTTGAGTTAGAAGAAATCCACGTACCCCTAGCATTAGTAGAGCGCAAAAAACCTAATCTGATCCGTGGCGACACTCAAGCACAGCAAGGTTCGCGCCTGTACGAGCCCGAATACGAAGAAAAGCAGCGCTTTGAGCACGAACAGTTTTTGCTGGATATCCTCACAGAGGGGAAAGGTAAGCATAACGGTAAGCGCATCGCTATTATTGGCGAACCGGGGGCGGGAAAAACAACCCTCTTACGCAAAATCGCTTTTTGGGTGCAGGAAAACACCGAAATTTTACCGATTTCGATTTCCCTGGCCGATTTACCAGAAACCAATTCCCAGCAGCAATTTCTAGAGCAATATTTACTCGACAAATGGCTTCCAGCAGCGCTACCTTATATCTCGCTGGAAATGGTGGAAGTGACGGAAGCGCTGAAAACCGAACTGAAAAAACTGTGCAATCAGGGGCGAGTTTGGTTGTTGTTGGATGGCGTGGATGAAATGCCGGTGCAGGGAGAAGAACGCCTCTGGGCAATTTCTAACCAATTGAAAGGCTGGGTGGGACAAGCGCGGGTGGTGCTGACTTGTCGGGTGAATGTCTGGGAGGCAAACCGCAACGTGCTGGCGGACAATTTTGAGATTTATCGCACCTTGGATTTTAGTTATGGGGATAGTACAACGCCGGATAGAGTGGAGGAATTTATCGCCAAGTGGTTCAACAAAACGCCAAATTTAGGTCAGCAATTGCGACAGGAGTTAGAGGAACCAGGAAAAGAGCGCATCAAAGATTTGGTGAAAAATCCCCTGCGGTTGGCGCTGTTGTGCAGCACTTGGAATTTGTGGCGCGATCGTGGGGGTTTGCCGGATACGAAGGCGAAACTTTATCAGGGATTTGTCGAGAAGTTTTATGATTGGAAAGGCAGGGAATTTTCCACAAATTCTAGTCAGCGGGAGCAATTAAATCGTGCATTGGGAGAGTTGGCCAAGTTGGCGATCGACCAAACTGAATCCCGGTTTCGACTTAAGCACAGTCTGGTTTGTCAGGTATTGGGGAAACCGGATGAGGGGTTGTTTGAGTTGGCGTTGCAATTGGGTTGGTTGAACAAGGTTGGTTTGGCGGCTGAAAGCCCCGATGAAACAGTTTATGCTTTGTGGCATCCCACGTTTGAGGAATATTTTGCTGCTTTGGCTGTTGATGATTGGGATGATTTCTTGCCTCGTAATCATGTCGATAGTCCTGTTTATGGCAAGCGCTATCGCATTTTTGAGCCGCAGTGGAAAGAGGTGATTTTGCTGTGGTTGGGTCGAGAGGAAAAAGATAGAGAGGAGAAAGAGGAGAAAGAGGAGAAAGAGGCATTTATTAAGCGAATCATAAACTTTAACGATGGATTCAATGGTAAATTTTATTGGTATCGAGCTTATTTTATAGCTGCTGCTGTAATTGCTGAATTTAGAAGTCACTTTGCTGATGAGATTGCACAGCAGATTATAACGTGGAGTTTTGATTGTTTCTATAAAGAAGTTGGTTATTTCTCTAAAAACTTACAGGATGCTCAATTTCATTCTAGTATTATAGAGGGAGCTAGGGCAGCACTGCCGGAACCATACTACCATAAAGCTGTGGAATTTATATTGCCATTACTAGATAGAAGTAAGGCTCGGCATATGCGACATGAAGCGATCGAGACTTTAGGAGTAATCGGCACTGGTAATTGTGATGCCATCGAGGCTTTGAATAGCATAATAGACGATGGCTACGAAAATATCTGCTGTGTAGAAATAGCTTCTTGTAGCCTGGTAAAAATTACTACAGAAAATCTACAAGCAAAAGCCCTTCAAAAAATAATTAATTGGATCAATAGCGATTCTACTAAAATTGCTATATCTATTAGTAAACTTTTTATGGGAACTTTTAAAATTGATTTGGAGAGTTTAGATTTTATTATAGAAGTTTTTGCGAAACATCTAGAAAAAATTGATCCCTTTTATTCACATAATAATTGGTTTAGTGCTAAGGCTTTTTTGAATATAGCCCCGATTGATCACCCACAATACCAGTATGCTACTGACATCAAAAATATAAGCGAGGCAAGGATTAAGCAACTTGAAGATAGCGTAATAGATGCGTTGCTCAATGATATCAATATCCTAGGTTTAGGGGATATAACAGCACAAGAACTAGAATCGCAAATTCTTAAAGTAATTTATCATTTAAACTTCATTTTACGTACCAACCAAGACAAGGAATTTCAAAAGATAGCTGGTGATTGCTTAACATCAATATTGCTAGGTCAACAAGTCTCCAATCAAGCTATTTTTTTACATTTAGTAATTCAAGGCTTAAAAGATTGCCCAGATGATCGTATCCGCGAAAACTACTCAGTCATCTGGCACTGCGCCCAAAACCTCCCTTACCCCACCTTCTATGAAGCATGGCACGATTCCGCCACCACACGCGATCCAGAAGTCCCAGAAACTACCGGCGATTCTACCCCCTACGCACAAAGTTTCAACTTAGCAAACTTACCCCAAGTCCTTGCCAATGCTATTGACAACGAACCCGGTTTATCTAACAAACTAAAACTAATTTGCATCGACATCAGCAAATTCATCGACCCGGATAACCCCGCCCAAGAAATTTACGATGAGATGGTAACTCAGAATTGTCCAGAGTGGCAGAATGGCTATCCCGATACAATGCAAAAACTCAAAATTTATTGGAATTCCCTACGCCGCCCAAGCGAAATCCCCCTGTTTTTCATCTGCTACGATTCCACCGCACTCTCAGCCACCCCCACAGGATTTAGCGATTCATTTCTGAAAGCTTTAAGCAAATTCGATCGCGCGATTTGTGTGGTGTGCGAACAAGAAAATATTCCCTTGCCAACTTTTTCACCCAGCCAACCCAATTTAGTCGCTGCTGTTGTAGCATGGATTCGGCGAAGTATACTAGAAAATAGACATCCTATTTAAGAGTCGATCGACAAAGCAGCAAGTATGACACTTACAAAGACCGAGTATAAATATATAGAACTCAACGAAGACAATGTTCCCATCATAGCCGGAACTACGATGAAAGTCGTTGAATTAGTCGAAATTCAGATAGCTTATGGTTGGAGTCCAGCAGAATTACACCTCAATCATCGCTACTTAACTATGAGCCAAATTCTTTCTGCCTTAGCTTATTATTGCGATCGCAAACAAGAACTCGATGCAGAAATCAAGCGACGAGAAGAGTATGTTAAACAGGCAGAAAATGAAGCTGGCGAATCTCCTTTTGCTGCTAGACTACGTGCTCAAGGGCTATTGCCTTTGTAGCTTCCCTTACATTCACCCCTTGACACAAACCACCTGCTTCAAAGTCGCCACAACTTCCACCAAATCCGACTGCTGACTCATCACCTCATCAATGGACTTGTAAGCGCCCGGAATTTCATCTAAAAATTGCTCATCTTTCCGGCACTCAACCCCCTCAGTCTGCCGCACAAAATCATCCAGAGTGAATACACTCTTCGCTTGAGTGCGAGACATCAAGCGCCCCGCACCGTGAGAACAGGAACAGTAACTTTCCGCATTACCTTTACCCTTAACAATGAAAGACTTCGCCCCCATCGAACCCGGAATAATCCCGTAATCCTCTACATCCGCGCGCACGGCACCCTTGCGAGTCACATACACATCTTCGCCAAAATGCACTTCTTTTTCCGCGTAATTGTGGTGGCAATTCACCTCTAATAACGGCTTAACAGATTTGCCTCCCGCGACGTGCTTTTCCACAATTCGCTTAAACCGATTCATCATCACATCGCGATTAAAACGAGCATAATCTTGCGCCCACTGCAAATCGTGCCAGTAAGCCGCAAACTCCCGCGTACCCGCTACAAAATAAGCCAAATCTTTGTCAGCCAGATTAATTTCTGCCAGTTTAGCTAAATCTTTAGCAGTCTCGATATGCTGCTGTGCGAGCAAATTTCCAATGCCGCGAGAACCGGAATGCAGCATCAGCCAAACAAAGTTTTCAGTATCAACGCAAACCTCAATAAAATGATTGCCGCCGCCGAGGGAACCCATTTGTTTTAAGGCTTTATTGTTTTGATGCTGCACGCCTTGATGAAGTTCTTTAAACTCCCCCCACCCTTGCCAGTTGGTGACAGTTGTTTCTACTTCTTTGTTTTCTGAAAATCCTACAGGAATCGCCGCTTCGATATCGAGGCGAATTTGTTTGAGTTTGCCTTCTAATTTGTGAGCCTTGAATGGCATTTTAATGGCAGCCATCCCGCAACCAAGATCAACCCCCACAGCAGCCGGAATAATCGCTTCTTTTGTGGCAATTACTGAACCGACTAAAGCACCTTTTCCTAAATGTACGTCGGGCATTAGTGCGACGTGTTTGAATACAAAGGGTAAAGATGCTACGTTTGCGGTCATCTTGGTTTCTTTTTCGCCCAGGGCGTGATTTGCCCAAGATAATACTGGTTTTGGGGCTGATATGTCTAATTTTTCGTAGGGCATTTTTGTTTAAGTTTGTTTGGCCTGGTTGTTATGTAGTATTTATTGTAACACAATAAAGTTGCGGATGTCAAACACACTAATTCTCGTAGGGTGCGTCAGCCGGGAATTTCTTTTGGGAGTCATAGAATGTTTACTGACGCACCTTATCCACTAATTCTTGTGGCGTCAACTTCACATCAAATGCAGTAGCGGTATTGTTGGTAAATCCGACACTCCGACAGGGAATGAATTCCCTGTCTCATAGCTAAAGTCCTCTGAAAGAGGACTGAAATAGATCGTATTTTCCCTCAAAATCTACAGTCGGTTTTAACCGACTTTCGCTTTGAGGCAGGGGTTTAAACCCCTGCCGGATTGCGTCGAAGTGCGTAAAAAGCTGACACTACATTTTACAAGTTCGGAGTCTTTCTCGCAGCCTTCTGCACAGGAATAGCTACCGTCTGCGGTTTCTTCTTCCCTGCAAACATCCCAAAGAAATCGTGCAGCAAAATGTAAAAACACGGAATAATAAACAGCGTCAGCATAGTCGCTAGCGACAAACCCGAAAACACCACCACACCCAGCGGTTGCAAGAATTCCGAACCGTCTCCAATGCCCAAAGCTAGGGGAAATAAACCCAAAACTGTGGTAATAGTTGTCATCAAAATCGGACGCAAGCGCTGAGGTGCCGCCCTGAGAATTGCCGTCGTGCGATCGACCTTTTGATCTTCGCGAATTTGGTTCGCCAACTCCACCATAATAATCGCATTATTTACCACAATTCCCACCAGCAAAATCGCCCCCACAATCACCGTTGCGCCGATCGCAGTTTTAGTCGCATACAACCCGAAAATCCCCCCAGCCAAAGCCAGCGGCACCGTTAACATAATCACCAGCGGATCGACAAGCGAATTGTACTGCACTGCCATCACCACAAATACCAAAAACGCCGCCAAAGATCCCAAAACAATCAGCGAACTTTGCAATTCTCGGTTAGTTTCCGCCGCCGAACTCGGTATAACTCGCACTCCCTGCGGCAATTTGATTTCCGACAAAACTGCATCCACTTGTTTCAAAGCATCGCCCAAACTCGCGCCCTTATTAATATTCCCAGCAATCAGGAAAACTTGACGCTGATTGAGCCTTTGAACTTCCCCCGGTGCTTTTCCCAGTTTAATATTCGCCACATCGCTCAAGCGGATAATGCTGTTATCCCTAGCAGTTAAAGGGATAAACTTCAGTTCCGAAATCGATTGCACAGAAGCGCGATCGAACTGTACCCGCACATCAACCAAACGGTTTCCCCGTTGCAATTGCGTGGGAACAGAACCTTGAATTGCTGTCTGAATCGCCTCTCCAATTTGCCTCGCATTCAATCCGTAGATTTCCGCTTGTTCCCAGTTGGGGCGAATCTGCACTTCCGTCTGCTGCGGATCGGCATCCGGGCGAAAACGAGCTAATTTTACCTTCTTATCCAAAGTTCCCAATATCTCACGGCCGGCTTGCTGCAATATTTCTTCGTTTTCGCCTTGAAGCAGGATATCAACTTCAGCGCCGCGCACTGGCGAATTAGTTAAAACCAAACCCCGCACATTTTCGGGATTCAGGCGCAAACGAGTATTTTTTGGCAAATCAATTTTATTCAATTCTTGCGTAACTCGCTCCACAAAAGCCAATGTATTGGTGCCAGGTTTCAGCGTAATGTTGCAGCCGCCGCGCAGCAAATTTTCAACCGTATTATTGCCGAACAACAGCCCGCCCACTGTCGTCAAAGTGTATTGAGTTTCTGGTTGGCTGAGGAGAATTTTATCAGCTTCTGCCATGATTCTTTGGTTGGTTGCCAAATTTGTGCCAGCAGGAAACAAAGCAAACAATCTCGCTTGACCGGTATTAATTCTGGGCAATATTTCCTGGGGAATTTGACCGGCCATCAGCCAACTGCCACCGCCCAATCCAATAATCGCTACTGCAATGATAATCAACCGCCACCGCACTATGCCCGATAAAAATTTACCGTAACCGGCGGTAGCATTAGTAAAAGCTCGATCGAATGCGCGCAGCGGCCAAAAGTTGCTCAAACCGCTGGATACCCGCAGCGCTAGCAATCGAGAAGCCATCATCGGTACAACTGTCAATCCGACAATCAGAGAGGCGGCGACGGAAAAGGTGATGGTGAGAATTAATTCGTTGAAAAGTAAGGAAACTAAGCCGCCGATGAGCAAAAATGGCAGTACGGCAACTAAGTTTGTGATGGTGGAAGCAAATAAAGCTGATTCTAATTCTTGGCTGCTTTTTTCTGCTTGCTGCATCAACTGCTTGTTACTTAAGCCCTGCTTGCCGTTGGCACTGTTTTTATTGCTGGTTCCTTCGACAATATTCTCCAGCATGACGATCGAGTTATCGACCACAATTCCCACGCCCAGTGCCAAACCACCCAAACTGAAGACGTTGAGAGATAGGTGAAAAACTCCCATCAGGATAATCGCCATTAAAGTTGCCAGGGGAATTGCCAGCACAATAATAAAAGTTTGGCGCAGGGAAGCGAGGAACAGCAAAACTGATGCCCCCGCTAAAACAGCCCCGGTTAAACCAGAAAATACGACGTTGCTAATAGAATCGCGGATGAACTTAGACTCATCAAAAGTAGTGACGATAGTCGTGCCTTCGGGAATGGACCCGGATGCTTTTAATTCTTCTAGCCGCTTTTTTATCCCGTCTACAACCAAGATAGTATTCGCGTCCGGCTGCTTTTGAATGCTAATTTTTACGGCTGCTTTCTGATTGAGAAAGACTTTAACTCGTTCTTCTTCTGTACCGTCAATTACCTGAGCAAAATCGCGCAAAAAGACTCGTTTCGGCGGATTAGAACCCGATGCTTGAAACGAAATTTCCTGAATTTCTTTTGCATTCCGAAACCTCCCCACGGTGCGGGTTAAAGGTTCCGCTGATTCTTGTCGCAGCCGCCCGCCAGAAGTGTCGAGGTTGCGGGATTCGAGGGCTGATAAAACGTCGGAAATACTCACGCCTAAAGATTGCAAGCGATTTAAGTCAATATTTACTTGAATTTCTTCTTGCACGCCGCCGGCAACGTCAACTGCAGCTATTCCTGGAATTACGTTTAGTTCTCTGGATAATTCTTCGTCGGCAAATACGCGCAAATCAACTCCTTGCAAGGAGTCGGAAGTGATACCAATTTAATATGAAGCTGCATAGAATAGGGCTTCAAGAATAAAATTGTAAGATGACAACGAACTAATTTG
>NZ_JAUBPR010000092.1:0-26748 GCF_036700845.1 Microcoleus sp. S13_C5 | reverse complement strand
TTTTAAACTACGACTCATAAACGCACCATACAAGCTATCTCTCTATTATATGCAACTTCACATAAAATTGGTATGAGCCATTTGTTCTATTAGCAGCATCGGGGGTATTCCTGTTAGCCCTTTTATTCCGAACTCTCGATCAGGCAATTTGTCCTTACTTTTCCATCGGCACCCATTTTCTTTGGCATCTTTGTAATGGTATGTTGCTGTACTTATCAGCAAGATCATTAATCCTAAACAGCCCTATGATTGACTAGGGAGCTATTAATGTTAAAATCAGAATTAGCCAAAGTCTTAGCAAAGCTGCTTCACTGCTATAAGGTTAATGGCGATCGCCCACAGGTAAACTCAGTATAAACCCTGTTTGACCAAGTATTGCAGCATCTAGTTTGATATCGCCGCCGTGGGCCCGTGCGATTTCCCTTGCTAAACTTAGCCCCAATCCCGATCCTTCTATTTTTTGGATCTGAGTCGAGTCACCGCGATGGAAACGCTCAAAAATGCGATCGCGCTCGCTCAAAGAAATATCCTGAGAACTATTGACAATTTTCACAATTACTCTTTTTCCCTGACAGTTAGCCTGTAACCTGAGCCAACCCTCTGGCAAATTATATTTAATCGCATTACCAACCAGATTTTGCACAACCTGCACCAGCAAATCGCGATCGCCCTTGATATATAAATTGGGAGCAATGGTCATTTGCACATCTAAATGCGGCGCTAGCAGTTCCATATCTTCGGCAATTTCCGATAGCAAAGCCGACATATTCACCTCAACCAAATGTAAACCCATACGTCCGGCATCGGCTAGGGAAAGTAATAGAAGTTTACGGGTAATTTCACTCAAACGGCGTACTTCATCCAATAAATTGCTCAGGGTTTGCTGCACCTCAGAACCTGATTCAACTTGATGCAAAGCCCGTTCTAGTTCCCCTTGCAAAATTGCCAGCGGAGTCTTTAATTCGTGGGCAGCATCTCCACTAAAACGAGAAGCTTGTTTAAAACTTCGCTCCAGACGTTCTAACATCTGATTGAACACAAAAATTAATTCTACAAACTCTATATCCGTTGAGCCGACAGGAACGCGCCGATCTAGCCCTTGTACGGTGACATTGCGAATTGCCATCGTGAGTCGCCCAATTGGATATAGAATACTCCGCGATATCACCCACGCTCCACCGGCAACGAGTAAAAGCACTAGGGGAATAGAAATTAGAAAGATATTGCGAATCGATGCCATTTCCCGATCGATCGCTTGTAAATTAACAGCGATCGCTATTTGAGTCTGAGGAGAATGAATCGCGCCCACGCGCCAAACTGCCATCCTAGTACGCTGGGTTGCTAGTTTAGCTTTGAAAACTCCAGGAAAATCAGGTCGATCGAATTGAGGAGGTCGATCGCGCGGGGGTCTTCTTTCTCTCGGTGAAAATGAATCGGGTCGATCAGGAGGTTGTCGATCGGGAGGTGGTGGATATGGTGGAGGTGGTGGAGGGGGAGGTTCTAATTGAAAAGGTATTCTGGTAGGATCGGGAGGGGGTTGGGGCAGCGCTCGCCATAGTGAATTGGCATCAATTCCATCTTGCCACTGACTCGATCGGTAGAGCAAATTACCATCTCTATCAGTCACCAACAAAGCCACGGTTGTTTCCCCATCATTCATGCCCA
The DNA here is from genome assembly GCF_036700845.1 of Microcoleus sp. S13_C5. Taxonomy (NCBI): domain Bacteria; kingdom Bacillati; phylum Cyanobacteriota; class Cyanophyceae; order Oscillatoriales; family Microcoleaceae; genus Microcoleus; species Microcoleus sp. S13_C5. The sequence continues at coordinate 25,083 of NZ_JAUBPR010000092.1, read as the reverse complement.
AAACTGATGGCAAAGAATCATTATAAACATCCCATTGGGTCGATTGCGGGCGGGTAGATTGGATTAACTGATTCTTGATTTCAGCATCAAGACGCTTGACCTTAGCATCGTAAATCAACCACCACGAAACAATACTAAAGCCAATTAAAGCAATACTTGCTAGAACAGCAGATGATAGAGCAATGCGAAAGCGAAAAGATTGCATTTTCACGAGGGAGAATCTGGTTTGCGAAACCGATAGCCAACACCGCGCACGCTCTCAACCCATCCTGTACCGCCAATCGGTTCAATTTTCTTGCGAATGCGTTGAATACATACATCTACGACATTCGTATTCGGATTAAAATCATAACCCCAGATATGTTCGAGGATTTGCGTGCGGGTGAGTACCCTACCCGGCGATCGCATTAGATATTCCAACAGATTAAACTCGCGGCTTGTAAGTTCTACCGCATGGCGATCGCAAGTAACTTCTCGCAAAATGCGATCGAGCTTAACTGGGCCAACGCTCAGAATATTTTGCCCACCCCCCGAAGCACGCCGCACTACAGCATAAATCCGAGCAACTAACTCCTCAACAAAAAACGGTTTAGCCAAATAGTCATCAGCACCGAGATGTAACCCTTCAATGCGATCGTCGAGTTCATTGCGAGCCGTTAATAAAATCACGGGTACGTTGCGTCCAGCCTTTCGCAGATGTTTGAGAATAGATAATCCGTCTTTTCCCGGCAAAACAATATCAAGCACGATCGCATCGTACTCATTATCCATCGCCCGCCCATAGCCATCGTTGCCATTATCGCAATAATCGACCACAAAACCTTGTTCTTTCAAGCCCATACAAACAAAATTGGCGATTTTTTCTTCATCTTCAACGTATAGAACATTCATAGATTTACCTATTCGGTTGTGATTATACGGCCATCAGGGATTTACTTAAATTACAAAACTGTAATCCATCCGCACTGTTGCAGGTAATGTTTTGGGAATTTGATGTAGTTATAAACATTTTTGGATTGGCGATCGTAACTATCATGAAAATTACTTCACTGCTTGCATTACCTGCTACAGCCTTGCTGCTGGGATTTAGCAGCTTGACTTTCTCCGATCAAACTACAGCTAATTCTAATACTGTACTAGCCCAGAGCCAGCCCGAACCCAATCAAGAGCGCAGACATCCGCCCCGTATAGATTTTGCTGCTGCTGCCAAACAATTAGGAGTCAGCGAAGCCGAGTTAATCGAAGCTTTGGGCCTACCCGCCAAACCGCCGGAACCACCAAGTGAAAATAATCGCCCGCCCAGCCCACCGCCCCATCCTCGTTTAGATATTCCCGGTGCAGCGAAAAAGTTGGGAGTCACCGAAGCAGAGTTGATTAAAATTCTGGGCATTCCACCGCGTCCACCGGGCGATCGTAATGTACCTCAAAATTCGGAAAAACGCTAATTTCTCCACATTACAAAACTGTAATCCTAGGACAGGGATAAATGTCATATTCAAGCAACTTAATGAGTGAAGAGACTAAATCAAAGGCAGATTGAGAATTCATTTCTTTAGCCTGACAACAGATTCAAACTTAGAAAACTAATCCAGGTAATTACATCATGCCAGCACTATTTCCTAATTCAATCAATGCACCGGGCAACCAACCTCCCCAAAATCAAGGCGCACCGGGCAACCAACCTCCTCAAAATCAAGGCGCACCGGGTAACCAACCTCCCCAAAATCAAGGCGCACCGGGCAACCAACCTCCTCAAAATCAAGGCGCACCGGGCAACCAACCTCCCCAAAACCAAGGCGCACTGGGCAATCCACCTCCTCAAAACCAAGGCGCAGCGGGCAACCAACCTCCCCAAAATCAAGGCGCACCGGGCAACCAACCTCCCCAAAATCAAGGCACACCGGGCAACCAACCTCCCCAAAATCAAGGCGCAGCGGGCAACCAACCTCCCCAAAACCAAGGCGCAGCGGGCAACCAACCTCCCCAAAACCAAGGCGCACTGGGCAATCCACCTCCTCAAAACCAAGGCGCACCGGGCAACCAACCTCCCCAAAATCAAGGCGCACCGGGCAACCAACCTCCCCAAAATCAAGGCGCACCGGGCAACCAACCTCCCCAAAACCAAGGCGCATTGGGCAATCCACCTCCTCAAAACCAAGGCGCAGCGGGCAACCAACCTCCCCAAAATCAAGGCGCACCTGCCAATCCTCCCGAAAACCAAGGCGCATCGGGCAATCCCCCTCAAAATCAAGGCGCAGCGGGCAACCAACCTCCCCAAAACCAGGGCGAAATTGGCAATACTCCTCCTCAAAACCAGGGGGGAATCGGCAATATTCCTCCTCAAAACCAGGGGGAAATCGGCAATATTCCTCCCCAAAATCAAGGCGCACCGGGTGGCAATCCTCCTCCTCAAAACCAGGGCGCACAACTTACGAATTCTGCTTTACCTCCCCAAAACCCAACTCCACCCCCTCCGCCAGCTAACAGTATTACCACCACAGCAGGAAACGACAATATTACCGGAGATAGTTTAGATAACTTTATCCTAGGCAGTAGCGGCACAGATACCATAACTGGAGGAGCAGGCACAGATACAATTAGCTATCTTTCCCTGGGCAGCGGCGTTACCATTGAGGCTAAAGGTATTGTAGATAAAGGCGCAGCAGGTACAGATACCCTGCAAAATATAGAACAAATAATTGCTCCTTTAGGACAGAGTAATACCATCGATGCTTCTACAGGTAGCGGCACAGCTTCTATTAATGTGGATTTGTCGCAGAATCGTTTGGCGGTTAACAATTTACCCGGTATCGGCACTCTGAATTTGACGGTAGAGAATTTCGTTAATGTCACAGGAACTCCGAATGTAGATGTCCTTACCGGGAACATCCAAAACAATTCTTTAGTAGGAGGAGATGGTAACGATACACTTTCAGGTTTGCGCGGCAATGATACCCTGATTGGAGTCAATCCATCAAGTGCTACACCGGGAAGCAATGAAACCGATGTGCTGATTGGCGGTCGAGGTAGAGATGTTTTTGTTCTCGGTGATGCCACCAAGACATACTATAGTGGAACAGGATTTGCATCGATTCAAGATTTTCAGCAGGGAATCGATCGCATTCAGCTACGTGGGAGTCTCTCTGACTACAATATTGTTGGTAATTCCATCAATTTGGCTGGTACATCTGACCAAATTGCTGTAATTCAAGGCGGCTTTACTCCTGATAGTTTCCTGTTTGTGTAATATCAATTCCGGCTGCACTCCTTATCATACCGAGGACACGGCACTGCCGTGTCCTAATTTATTCTTCCTACTTCTTCCTTCGTGTCCTTCGCGTCTTCGCGGTTCAATCATCTAATTCTTCCGGAATCAAAAGAGCAAAAGCACTAATTTTCTGCAAACGCCGATCGCCCTTTAATCCAATCAAGTAAAATAGGATTGACCAATTCCGGCGCTTCATCTTGCGGGCAGTGTCCCACTCCCTCCAAAGGAATAAACTTTTCAACAGCCGGAAACTTTGCCAATTCTCGCCCCAATGCGATCGGCTCCCAAGGGTCGTCCGTACCCCACAAAATCAAAGCCGGACAGCTTAAAAGTGGCAACAAATCCTCCGGTAGCGGGCCTTGAGAATAACTGATAAAAGCCACAAATACTTCGACGGCGCCGCTGTCTTTCGCAGGTTCCAGCAGCATATTTACCAGTTCGTCGCTGACAGCTTCAGGACGGCGATAAGCTTGCAAAAGCACTTTTTTTACTGTTTTTGGCGTTGCTAATTGTTTAAAAAATAATTGACTTATCCACTTGACATTTAAAACTTTTTGTGCAATTGGGGCTCCAAAACTGCGATACCAAGGCAATTCGGCGCGTTTGCGATCGTGCAGCAACCGCAGGGAACAATTGAGTAAAATTACGCCAGAAGCAATATCGGGAAAATCCACAGCGGCTTGCATAATTGCCACGCAGCCGATCGAATTTCCCACCAAAAAAGCCGGCCCGCCCGCAACTTCCCGACAAAAATCAGCAATTAGCTGTCCCCAAGTTTCAAAAGTATAGTCAATTTCAAGTTTGGGCGCGGGTTTAGCAGAACCGCCAAAACCGATGAGGTCGATCGCATAACAGCGACAATCAGCCGCCAGCGCCGGCAAATTCTTGCGCCAGTGGCCCCAAGACGCACCAAAACCGTGGACAAACACCACCGCAGGCCCCTGGGAACCCGCAGCCTGGTAGCAAATCGGAAAGCCTTTCCACAGCCAAGTTTGAGGTGCAACAGCAGTTGACGAAGTGGGAGTAGAAGATGTCATGCGATTTTAGATTTTAGATTTTAGATTTTAGATTTTAGATGAATCCAAGGCTGCAAAGGACTCAAGTCATTACTACAAACCGTATCGCAATTCGAGGCAAGCGCTAGGACATAAATCCCAAACTCTCTTCCCTCTTCCCTCAGCGTCCTCAGCGCTCTCTGCGGTTCATTTCTCTTCCTTCTTCCTTCTTCCTTCTGACTTTGCAGTTAGAGCCGATATTATGTCACGATTAAACCTGCTGACTTCTTTGCTGTATTAAAATTTCCCTTATGCCAACGATCGTTTCCACTGCTGTCGTACCGTTTCTGGGGTCAGAAATTGTACCAGACTACGACACCGCCAAAGTAGTAATCTTGCCAATTCCCTACGAAGCTACCACCACTTACCGCCGGGGGTGCGAAAACGGGCCGGCGAAACTTCTAGAAGCTTCTCATCAACTCGAGTGCTACGACGAAGAACTAGATTCCGAAGTTTGCTATGATGTCGGAATTTATACAAAAGAGCCGATCGCCGATACTCGCAACAGGCAACCAGTTTCATCCTCAGAAATGCTGCAAGTCACCCAAGCAGCAGTCTACCAGCTAGTTACCGAAAATAAATTTGTGATCTCCCTCGGAGGCGAACACAGCATCACTGCTGGCGTTGTCGAAGGTTATCGCCAAGCATACCCGGATGAACCTTTCACAGTCGTGCAAATCGACGCCCACGGCGACTTGCGGCACGAGTACGAAGGCTCGATTCACAACCACGCCTGCGTGATGCGACGTGTTGTAGATATGGGCTTACCCACACTGCAAATTGGGATTCGCGCTATCTGCAAGGAAGAAGCCGACTTGATTAAAGCAAAACAGCTAAACGTGATTCGAGCTAGGGAAATCGCTACTCAACCGGATTGGGCCGATCGGGCAATTGCTAGCATCACAACGGGGCGAGTATTTTTGACTATAGACTTAGACGGCATCGATCCGACTTTAATTCCAGGGGTGGGCACGCCCGAACCGGGCGGGTTAAATTGGTATTCCCTCACCGGATTTTTGCGGCGCATCTTCGAGTCCTACGAAGTAATCGGGTGTGACATTATGGAATTAGCACCTGTTGTAGATTCTGTAGTCTCAGAATTTACCGCTGCCAAATTAGCATACAAACTTATTGGATATCAAGCTCTGGCTCAAGGTTGGCTAAAGTCAGACGAGGGATAAATCGCGAAGTACAAATCAAAATAGGCTGTTGGCAAGGCTAAAATTAAGCTAAAGCAAAAAACAGCCAATTTTATTCGCACTGACAGTTTCATCTTTCATGTTTGCAAAACTGCTCTTCACCTCCTCAAAAAATGAGTTTACTAATGGAAACAACCGGAACTCCCATTAACGGCTACGCTCCCGATTTTGAACTGCCGGGAATTGACGAAGACGTTCACCATTTATCTCGATATTTAGAAAAATTTCGGGCGATTGCGGTGATATTTATGTGCAATCATTGCCCTTACGTGCATTTGTATCTCAATCGTATGAAAGAACTTCAAGCAGATTTTCAAGATCGAGATGTTACTTTGATCGGGATTAATGCAAACGATCCAAACCAGTATCCCGACGATAGTTTTGAGAACATGAAAATTTTTGCAGCCAACAATCAACTCAACTTCCCCTACATCCGAGATGTTGCTCAAGATGTGGCTGAAAGTTTTGGGGCTTCTAAAACGCCGGAGGTTTTTTTGTTAGACCAAGACGGCAGATTGCGCTATAAAGGTTTAATTGATGACAACGCCGACGATCCGGCGGCGGTGGGGGTGTCTTATCTGCGGAGTGCGATCGACCAATTGCTCAAAAGCGAACCCGTGGAGCCTTCGAGTACAGAGGCTCAAGGCTGTTCTATCAAGTGGCGATAATAGGGAGGTTTTAAATTAACAATCCTGGACTAATTATTTAGGGTGCGCACTGCGCACCTTATCGCTTTAAGTCGTGCCTAAGTTCTTTTAACGAACCGCGAAGACGCGAAGATCGCGAAGCAAGAAAGAGAAGAAGATAGTTTTATATTGGTTTCGGAGTAACTCAAAATTAAAAATCAAAACTCTTTTCGGTGAACTTAAAAAATACACGCATTCTCAATTTGATTTTCGCAGCCATCGCGGCGCTAGCACTGCTGAGTAGTTGCAACTTATTTCAGAGTGTTTCTCCAGTTGCGACGCCACAGCGCACGTCTTTAAATGTATCGGCTGCTATCAGTCTGTCGCCAGCCTTAGCAGAAATCAAGACTGTTTATCAAGGCAGCAATCCCAATGTTACTATTACTTATAATTTTGGTGCTTCCGGTGCTCTAGAGCAGCAAATTCAGCAAGGAGCCCCGGTAGATGTATTCTTGATCGCCGCTACCAAACAAATGGATGCTTTGCAGCAAGCTAATTTGCTGCTTGACGGCACGCGCCGGAATTTGCTGACAAATCGCCTGGTTTTGATTACTCCTAAAAATGGCGTGGTTTTGAGCGATTTTAAACAGTTGACAGAGGCCAGAATTAAGAAAATTGCGATCGGCGAACCCAAGAGCGTACCTGTCGGACAATACGCTCAGGAAATGCTAAGTAAGCTGGGATTGTGGCAGCAAGTATTACCAAAATTAGTGCTAGGAAATAACGTCCGCCAAGTTCTGACTTTTGTAGAAAGCGGTAACGTTGATGCTGGTATAGTTTACACGACTGATGCCAAAGCATCCAACAAAGTAACTGTGCGACTAACGGCTGCCGAAAATTTGCACTCGCCGATTGTTTATCCGCTGGCAGTTATCAGAAACAGCCGCAATCCCGCTGTGGCTAAAGCGTTTGTTGAGTTTTTAGCGGGCGATCGAGCTAAAATAGTATTTCAGCAATACGGATTTGGCATAGTTCGATAATTAATTAATTATGGATTTTTTACCGCTGATGATAGCAGATAAGCGCTGATTAACGCGGATGTATTTATAGATGGAATTTGATTTTTCTCCGCTCTGGATATCTCTAAAAGCCTCGGCTATTGCGACATTTATTACCTTTTTTATGGGAATAGGCGCTGCTCGGTGGATGGTTTCAACTCGCATCAGAGCTAAAGCTTTGATTGAAGGGATTTTCATTTCTCCCTTAGTTTTGCCGCCGACAGTAGTGGGGTTTTTGCTGCTGCTGCTGTTTGGGAGAAATGGGGCGATCGGTCAATTCTTGCTAGAATTCGACTTAACTATAATTTTCACTTGGCAAGCCGCCGCCATTACTGCCACTGTTGTATCATTTCCCCTCATGTATAAAACTGCTTTGGGAGCTTTTGAGCAAATTGATGCCAATCTTCTCAATGCAGCCCGCACTTTGGGAGCATCGGAGTGGCAAGTTTTTTGGCGGATTATGTTACCGCTAGCATGGCCGGGAATTTTAGCAGGAACTATTCTCGCATTTGCCCGCGCTTTGGGTGAATTCGGCGCGACGTTGATGTTAGCGGGGAATATTCCCGGACAAACTCAAACTATCCCGATGGCAATTTATTTTGCTGTGGAAGCAGGGGATATGAGGCAAGCTGCTATTTGGGTTTTGATTATTCTTAGTCTTTCTTTGAGCGTGCTAACTGCTGTTAATTTTTGGACGAATTTACAAAGGATATCGCCCAAACCAAATTCGAGCCAAAGACTGCAATCAAATCTTTCTAAATTCGCGTCTACTTTTCCTACAAAATCTCAAAAAAAACAACCGAAAAGCGGACTTTGTTTAAGCATTTTTAAACCTCTCTCCAGCTTTGCCTTGGATGTCGCCTTCGATATCAGCCCGGAAGTGCTGGGAATTTTGGGCGCGTCGGGTTCCGGCAAAAGCATGACTCTGCGCTGCATCGCTGGTTTGGAAACTCCCAGCAGCGGTAAAATTGCAGTCAATGGCAAGGTTTTATTTGACTCAGCACAGGGCATTAATGTACCTTCTAAAGACCGCCGCATCGGTTTTTTGTTTCAAAACTATGCTTTATTTCCTCACCTGAGTGTTGCTCAAAATATTGCCTTTGGCTTGCAGCATTTATCTGAAAGCGAGCAAAAACTTCGGGTAAAAGAACAGCTAATTTCGGTGCAAATGTCGGGACTGGAAAACCGCTACCCGCACGAACTTTCGGGCGGCCAACAGCAGCGGGTGGCTTTGGCAAGGGCGATCGCCCCGAATCCCGATTTGCTGCTGTTAGACGAACCGTTTTCTGCTTTGGATACTCACTTACGCAGTCAACTTGAACGCGAGTTAATGCAGACTCTGGCTAATTATCGGGGAATTACTTTGTTTGTCAGCCACAATTTAGAGGAAGTTTACCGGGTGTGCAAAAATCTGTTGGTGTTGGCCGAGGGAAGACCGATCGCCTTTGATACCAAAGAGAACATTTTCGATCGCCCTGGCAATTTCACTGTCGCCCAGTTGACTGGCTGCAAGAATTTCTCAGCAGCTAAACAGATCGCAGAAACTCTCGTGGAGGCGATCGACTGGGGCTGTACTCTGACGGTAGTCGAACCAATTCCCAAATCTCTAGTTTCTGTGGGAATTCGGGCTCATCAACTGAGTTTTGTTAGCGGGTGCGATCGTGAAAATACTTTTCCTTGTTGGATCGCCTCGACTGTGGAAACTCCGCACCGGGTGACATTATATCTCAAATTGAACTCGCCTCCCAATGATTCCCAAGATTATCACTTGCAAGCCGAAGTTTTCAAGGAAAAGTGGAGGGGTATTAAGGACAATTATTTTCCCTGGTATGTTCATATCGAGCCAATTAGGTTAATATTAATGGAAGGCTGAGTTAACTAGGAATATACCGTTAACTGTCAACACTCAACCGTTAACCGTCAACACTCAACAGCTAAATACATCTTAACCAAACATCCAATCATGACTCAAAAAGTTCAAAAAACCGACGCAGAATGGCAACAGCAACTAACGCCCGAACAGTTTAAAGTCGCCCGAAAAAAGGGGACAGAAAGAGCTTTTAGCGGCGAGTATCACGACAACAAAAAGCCCGGAATTTATAATTGCATTTGCTGCGGCACAGAGCTATTTAAATCAGAAACAAAGTTCGATTCCGGTACCGGTTGGCCGAGTTTCTATGCTCCCGTTAGCGAAGAAAATGTCAAGTGCGAGTCGGATAACACCTTGTTCATGCGCCGAACAGAGGTACTGTGCGCTGTTTGCGACGCTCATCTCGGTCACGTATTTAACGACGGGCCGAAACCTACCGGTCAGCGTTACTGCATGAATTCTGCTGCTCTTAATTTCGTTCCCAAGGATTAAATTTAGTCAGCCGTTCTCAGTCAAGTGTTCTGGAACAGGCTTTTGGGTCTGTTCTGGGTAATTGATGTTCAAAATGCACCCATGCTGCTATCTTATGGTGAAGGCAAAAAGAGTAAAAAAATAGTGGCGACATGGGGATGGTTTATCAGCGAGTTTTGCTGAAGCTCAGCGGTGAAGCGCTGATGGGCAGCTTGGGCTACGGCATCGATCCGGTAGTCGTTCAGTCGATCGCCCAGGAAGTGGCAAAAGTCGTGTCCCAAGGGATTCAAATCGCGATTGTTGTCGGTGGCGGCAACATTTTTCGCGGGGTGAAAGCGGCTTCGGCAGGGATGGATCGGGCAACGGCAGATTATGTGGGCATGATTGCTACGGTGATGAATGCTATCACTTTGCAGGATGCCCTTGAACAAGCAGGAGTGCCAACGAGGGTGCAATCGGCGATCGCTATGCAAGAAGTAGCTGAACCCTACATCCGGCGGCGGGCGATTCGCCACCTAGAAAAAAAACGAGTAGTGATTTTTGGTGCCGGTTCTGGCAACCCTTTTTTTACTACTGATACTACAGCCGCTTTGCGGGCGGCTGAAATTGATGCAGAGGTCATTTTTAAAGCTACTAAGGTAGATGGGGTGTACGATTCCGACCCCCACCTCAACCCCAACGCGCGCAGGTATCAAACCCTCACCTATGCCCACGTCTTGAATCAAGATTTGCGGGTGATGGACAGTACCGCGATCGCCCTTTGCAAAGAAAATAATATTCCTATTATGGTATTTGACCTCTCGGTGTCGGGCAACATCTACCGAGCTGTAATGGGAGAATCTATTGGAACTCTTGTCGGAGGTTTTTGTGAAGTTAGCTGACGCAGAAGATCATATGCAAAAGGCAGTTGAGGCTACTCAACGGTCTTTTAATACTATTCGGACGGGACGGGCTAACGCCTCCCTCCTCGATCGAGTCATGGTAGATTACTACGGTTCTCCAACTCCGATCAAATCCCTTGCCAATATCGGCACCCCGGATGCGACTACGATCACCATTCAACCGTTCGATCGCACAGCGCTCAACTCGATCGAAAAAGCGATTTCCCTGTCAGATGTAGGACTCGTGCCTAACAACGACGGTTCAGTTATTCGCTTGAACATTCCGCCGCTGACTAGCGACAGACGCCAAGAATTTGTCAAAATGGCCAGTAAGTTTGCTGAAGAAGGTAAAGTTGCAATTCGCAATATCCGCCGCGATGCCGTTGACTCGATTCGCAAGCAGGAAAAAAGCAGCGATATCTCTAAAGATGAATCGCGGGACTTGCAAGATAAAATTCAAAAGCTGACGGACAAGTACATTGCCAAAATAGAAGAAGTTCTGGCAGCGAAAGAGAAAGATATCACGACTGTTTAGGGAATGGGAAATTGGGCAGGGGGAATAGGAAGAGTTTTGAGATTGCTCAGATACGGGCGCTAACAACCCGCAGACGCTTAATGATTTTTGAGTTGTGAGTTAGTTAAAAATTCAAAATTTAACAATCATAAGTTACCAATTCCTCCTGCCCCATGACCAATCACTCATTACCAATTACCCATTACCCAAAATGTTTGATTGCATTATTGTCGGTGCAGGGCCCGCCGGCAGCACAGCAGCTTATCACCTGGCAAAGCAGGGACGTTCTGTTTTGGTAGTAGAAAAAGCATCTTTGCCCCGCAATAAACCTTGTGGTGGCGGCGTGACTCCTGCGATCGCCCAATGGCTCGATTTTGACCTGACGCCAGCTATTTCTCTGAAAGCTAACAAAATTAGCTACACCTGGAAAATGGGAGACCCGGTGGAAGTTGCTATAGGTTCACCAATGTGGATGGTACAGCGAGATGTATTTGACGATTTTTTAATTAAACAAGCTCAAAAAACTGGCGCGGAACTTAGACACTCTACAGAAGTTAAAGGAATTGAGTTTAAAAATTATGTTTGGGAAGTTAAAACTAACTCAGAACCAGTTTCGGGCCGCTATTTGATTGCTGCTGACGGTGCCGGCGGGCCGATGACTAAGTGGCTAGGATTGAAAGAACCAAAACTTTGTTTGAGCGCAAGTTTAGAAACTCGCTCAATCAAGGGCAACGCCATCAATTTCGATTTTGGTACTATAAAAAAAGGTTTTATCTGGAGCTTTCCCAAAGCTGACGGCTACTCTTTGAGTATTGCTGCGATGCGTGGTGACAAACCAAAAGATATCAAGAAAATTTTGGCCGATTACGCAACTAAGTGCGGTGCGGATGTTAGTGTCAGCAATGTGCGGGAACACCCCCTGAGTCTGTGGGGTGGCGATCGTAAATTGCACTCGCAAAATGCCCTGCTTGCAGGGGACGCAGCCTGTCTCGCCGACCCCCTGTCCGGTGAGGGAATTAGACCTGCCATATTCAGCGGATTTAAGGCCGCTGAGGCGATCTATCGAGCTCTTGGAGGTGCCGACGACGCCCTAGAGCAGTACACTCAATCGATCGCCCAAGAATGGGGAACTGATATGGTTTGGGCCGAGCGCTTGGCTAGGGCATTCTATCAGTTTACAGGAGCTGCTTATAGAGCGGGCGTCAAATTACCGATGACTACTCAGTTGATGAGCAAAATTTTGTGTTGCGAACTGCGTTATGCCGATATCGCTAACCGCGCTTTTAACAAGCTGATGCCCTTTTAGAAGGAAGTCCGAGGGAATAACGCATATTGTTAAATCCCCATGGCTTATTCTTCATTTCCAATTCTTAATCGTTAATTTAAAAATAGGAATTACGCATTATTCCTCAGAAATCCAGGTGATTCCTAGATTTTTCCTTGCCCAACCCGCTTTTTTCCAATAAACTGGGTTTAAAAGCGTAACTGCTATTTTAAATAAAGTCGCTGCGAGGAGTTTTCAATACAAGCCCCGCGGTGTTTATACGAGCAATCTCAAATACTCGGGGAGGCAAAAAGTAGTTTGACACGTTACTAAGAGCGCGGTAAGGCGCTTCAGGAACAACTTAAATAATTACATTCTACCTACATCCTCCTGTAAAATATAAAATCTCCAATCTAATGATAATTTATTTTTATAAAGTAGAGGAGCCTTACGGCTGCTTTTCTAATTTTTCACTACACGACATTAGCCTGCACGGTCAAGATTGGTTGACTGTGGAACATTACTATCAAGCCCAGAAATTTGTCAGCGCTGATGAAAGATTAGTGGCGGCGATTCGATCTGTAGCAACTCCGCAGGAAGCAGCCAAATTAGGTCGCGATCCGAACCACCGGATTCGCGCTGATTGGGAAGCCGTGAAAATTCCAATTATGCGCGAAGCAGTTTTAACTAAGTTTCTCGCTCATACAGACATTCAAGCTATTCTCCTCGCCACAGGGGATCGAGTCATTGTCGAGGATTCGCCAACGGATTACTACTGGGGGTGTGGCTGCGATCGCACCGGTCAAAATCATTTGGGTAAAATTCTGATGAGCGTGCGCCAAGAAATTAGTCAGCGCCTTGCGCGCTGATAGAAACTCAAATTCTTTCGTTAATTATCATTATATGAAGTTATACAACAAATGTCAAGTTATCCTAACAATGAAGAATTCTCATAGTGAGAGTTTAAGATTGCGAGAAATTTATAAGAGCATTAAAATAATAATTATTATGTGCTTAAGTCGCTCTGCCTGTTGAAGGCAAAGATTAAACTGGCGCGATCTCAGATTTTACTTACCCCAGCCCAGCCGAGGCGATACACCGTCGTCTCTGACAAGTGCGCGACCGATTAATTGTACAGATCGGTTTAGTCAAAAATTCCGGGTAATGTATTTGAGTTTGAACGTTCCAACCGCACATCAAAACTTCTTATTATTGTATAAGTACAAAAGGAGATTTATGCAGCTCAGAGAAAATACGCAAGAATTACATTATAAACTAGACAGAGAAGTTTTGATACGGCGGATAACAGAACGCATTCGCCAATCTCTAGAATTAGAAGATATTTTAACCAGTACGGTAGCAGAAGTGCGGTCTTTTTTGAAAACAGATCGCATTATGATTTACAGGTTTAGTGCTGACGGCAGTGGAGAAGTTGTTGCTGAGTCAATTAATAACAACTGTCTCCCTTCCTTGAAAGGACTGCACTTTCCAGCAGACGACATTCCCGCGAGCGCCAGGGAGATGTATGTCACTTTGCGCCAGCGGACAATAATAGATGTTAACTCAGGGACGATCGTCCTGAGTCCCCTCGATGCTGCAGACACCGGTCAACCTTTAGTAAAGGAAGAGATGCACTACAGATCGCTCGATCCTTGCCACACCGCTTACCTGATGGCAATGGGAGTGCAATCTTCCTTAGTCGTGCCGATTTTGCACCGCAGGATCGCGTCGGAAAACAGCAAAACAGATATCTGCGAGGCGGCGACGTGTCTGACTCGATACGAGCCAGGAAATAATCAAAAAATTCACATCGAACTGTGGGGACTTTTAGTGTCTCACCATTCCGCACCCCTCAATATTTCACCAGCAGATTTAGAAGTAGTTCAGCTCGTATCAGATCAATTGTCTAGCGCTATAGCCCACGCGCTCCTCCTCCAGCAAACCCGCTCTCAAGCGGCCCGCGAAGCTACCGTAAGTCGCATAGCAGCCCTGTTATATGGTCACGTAAACATTCAACTGCAACAGGGTTTAGAAGCCACCGTCACCGCTTTGGGTGGCAGCGGTGGCAGACTCTATCTCAACCAGCCGAAAATCAACGGTGAAAAGTTATCCGCTCCCCAGATTGAAGGAGGATTGCCAATTGCCCCGGCCCACAGTGATGCTACCTTTGAACTGTTCACCACAGGAGAACAACCGACACTTCCCAACTGGGAAAAAGTTAAGGCGATCGAAGCTCATCCCCTCTGGCAGGAATGGCTAAGCAAAGGATTCAAAAATACCGAAGAACTTCCCAAATTTCCAATTTTTACTAATTCTCAATTCCCAGTTTCGATAATTACAGACTTATACAAAGAACCTCTATTTAGAGTTTTAGTTCCCGCTTTCCAAGCTACTCAAATTCGGGGTTTGCTGGTAATTCCCCTCCACTACAAACAACAAGTAGTCGGCTGTTTGACCATTTTTCGCAATGCAATTGATACCGAAAAAATGTGGGCTGGGCGCTTTGACACCAGCGCTGCACAAACCCTTCCCAGACAATCCTTTGAACTCTGGCGAGAAATAAAAAAAGGTCAGTCGCCCGAGTGGAAGTACGAGGAAATTGAACAAGCTTTAGCTATAGGCAGCCAATTTTGTTCGGCAATTGGGCAGTACGTTCTTTATAAAGAAGTGCAGACCCTGAATGCCAACTTGGAGCGCCAAGTTCAAGAACGCACCGCCCAATTGCAAAAATCCTTGGACTTTGCCAGAGTATTGACGCGAGTTAGAGACCAGATTCGCAGCACCTTAGATTTAAAAATCATACTGCAAACTATTGTGCGAGAAGTCAGAGTTTTGTTGGATACCGATCGCACGGTAATCTACCAATTTGCAGCAGACAAACAGGGCGAGGTAGTTGTCGAAGCTGTTTGCGGCCAGTGGCCGTCCATTTTAGGTATCACAGCTCCAGAAGGATGCTTTCCCGAAGGCTCAGACTGCTTTTATCGAGCCGGACGGGTGCGAGCAATTAATGATATTTATACTGAGGAATTAACACCCTGTCACCGCGATTTTTTGGAAGAGTTGCAGGTGAGAGGAAGTTTAATTGTGCCCATGAGAGGCAAAGATTCCCAATTGTGGGGGTTGCTGATTGCCCATGAGTGTTCGGGGCCGAGAGTTTGGCAAACAGCAGAACAGGAATTGGTGCAACATTTAGCGGCTCAAGCTGCGATCGCCATTCACCAAGCAGAACTTTATCAAGAAAGTCTCAATGCAGCAACTGCCGATCGATTAAAAGCCGAACAGCTAGCTAAAACCGTCACAGAACTGCACAATACCCAAGCCCAACTGATTCAAACCGAAAAAATGTCCAGTCTCGGACAACTGCTGGCCGGAGTCGCCCACGAAATCAATAACCCCGTTAACTTTATCTACGGCAATCTGTCCCACGCCAGCGAATACACCAAAGATTTGCTCTGCTTGGTGGAACTCTACCGCCAGCACTACCCCAATCCCAACCCACAAATTAACGAGTGTTCCGAAGCAATCGACATCGAATTTCTTGCCGAAGATTTGCCAAAAATTTTGGGTTCCATGACAGTCGGAGTTGAGCGCATCCGCCAGTTAGTTGTATCTTTGCGTAATTTTTCCCGAAGCGATCAAGCCGAGAAAAAAGCCGTTAACATTCACGAGGGCATCGACAGTACCCTGTTGATTTTGCAGCACCGGATCAAAGCCAATTCTGATCACAACACCGTAGAAATCATTAAAGAATATGGCAATTTGCCCTTAGTAGAATGCTATGCCAGCTCGCTCAATCAGGTATTTATGAATCTGATCGGTAATGCCCTTGACGCTCTAGAAATGGGAAAAAAAGACGGAGTTATGAATCTTCCCTTTAAGGCGGCAAGTGCAGAGGCGACACATTTAAGCTCCCAAAAACTGGCTATCGAGTCAGGAGATATAAAGGCAACCACCGAGTGTTTGATTCCTGATTTCCCATCCCCTTGCATTCGGATTCGCACCCAATTAATCGATGAAAAAACGGTAGGAATTAGCATTGCCGACAATGGTCACGGCATCCCCAAAGAGTTAATTTCTCACATATTTAATCCGTTTTTTACTACTAAACCCGTCGGTCGGGGCACGGGTTTAGGACTGTCTATCAGTTACCAAATTGTAGTTGAGAAACACCAAGGCGTACTTAAGTGTGTTTCTGTACCCGGTCATGGTACAGAGTTCTGGATCGAGATTCCCCTGAATTAGGCAACCGTCAAGGCAAGATTAGCTTCACCAGCACAGAACCGATCGAACCCAGAAGACTCATAAAGTTGCCACCGCCGCCCGTGCGGGGTTCCGTTGGCTTTTGGCGCGCAACAATGGCTTCGGCTAACTGCTTTGACAACTCCTGACCTTGGGGATTTCCTTGAGCTGCAAAGAGTTCCTTAGCTCGATCGGCGTCTTGAGCCGCGCCGCCGAAGTCTCCCAAGTCAGCGCGAGACATACTGCGCGCAAAATAAACGGCTGCTAAATCCGATTTCAGATTCAGGGCTTGATTGTAATAATCAATGGCGTTTCTGTAGTTTCCTGCTTGAGCTTCCAGCACTCCCAACCGGTAGAAGTCTTCAGCGGTGCCAATATTGGTTGGCATTCCTCTAACTCCGAGCAGTTGCGCGTTAGTTAAATTGGCGTTGAGCAAATTGGCGTCGCTGAGATAGGCACTTCTCAAGTCAGCACCGCTGAGGTTGGCACCGCTGAGGTTAGCCCCTGTCAGGTTGACGCCAAACAGGCTGGTGCCGCTGAGGTTGGCACCGCTGAGGTCAGCCCCCGTGAGGTTGGCTCGACTGAGGTTAGCCAACCTCAAGTCCGCACCTTTGAGATTGGCTCCGGTTAAGTTGGCTAAAACCAAGCCAGCACTGGTGAGGTCGCAGTTGGGGCACTGTCGGGTGGCTAGTAATTGTTGCGTGTGTTGGATGTTCTCGGCGGGTGCAGGAGCGATCGGGGCGATCGCGCTCAGTAACGTTGCAGCAGCGAGGATTCTGAGTTTCATTTTAACCGTCCAAAATCCAAAATATTAAATCTAAAATAGCTTTTATCGAAGCAATTGAAAATCACCATAACACAAGTTCACCCAACAAATCTTTTGACTTGCCGTATGTAGGAGTTCTGTGCGCCATCAGCACCCTACATTGAAGTTATCCCCCTTACCTTAGTGTCAAATAAAGATTTCGCTGCCAATAAATTAGGGTAATGAATTACTCATTACCCTTTAGCCGCTGTTCTCGGCAACCATAAAAATTAACAAATAAATTAGTCGTGAATCGTGCCGTCGGGCATCGTTGTACCCTTAAGATATACTCCGCTCAGGTTAACTTTTGTAAGGTTTGCTCCCAACAGGTTTGCTCCGCTTAAGTCTGACGCACTTAAAATCGCTTCAGTCAAGTCTGCCCTAATTAGACTCGCCCCCATTAAGTCGGCTCCGCTAAGGTCTACTTTACTCAAGTTTGCCCCAATTAAATCGCATTCTGTGAGCACCGCCCTACGCAAGTTTACTCCGTAAAAATTTACTCCGTGCAAGTCTGCACGGCTGAGTGTTGCCCGAGATATGTTGGCTCCAATTAAAGTTGCTTGGATCAGGGAAGCTCCGCTCAAGTCTGCTTTGCTGAGATTGGCTCCCATCAACTCAGCTCGATGCAGGTTAGCTTCAACTAAAAGTGCTTCTGTGAGGTCGGCTCCACCTAAGTCTGCTTTGCTCAAATTAATCTTGCACAAATTTGCTTTGCCAAAGTTGACTCTGTTGAGTTTCGCTTTGCTGAGATTGGCTCCAATCAGGTCGGCTTCATACAGATTGGCTCCAATCAATTCTGCTTCGTAGAGGTAGACCTCGTGCAGGTAGACCCCGCTAAAATTTCTTTCTCCTATTGCGTATAGCTTGAGCAGTTCGTCAACGTTCATTGTGGCTTCTCTACACCTTTTAAATGAAGAATACTGTCAGCAAGCTGGTTGCACCGGATGTTCTGCTATTTTAGATTCTGAAATATTCACACCCAGCCTGAAACTTCCCTCAATCTGCAAGGTTTGAGTATAAATTAGATGGTTTGGTGAGGGTGAAGGACAAAGCTGCATTCTCTTTTCCCTTTGGTTAAAAATTAATTTTTTAAAATTTTAACAACAAGTTCGATCGCACTTCCTAACTAAATCCCAAAGATTCTACGTGGAAACTCTGATCCAAGCCATAACTTTTTATGGGTAGTTAATCTTACTGAGTAGTAGTGTGACCAAGATCACAAAACAATGTTAGTAGCATCACATAGAAACTCCGCTCTCGATCACAGCAGGCGGGCAAAAATAGCCGATACTTATACTGTAATGCTGAGAAATTGACAATGCCACCCTCGTCGTGTTTTACTCAATTGGCGATAAAGTCAGTAGTTTCACAGACACTTGCCCGCTTGCTGTGAAAATCGGTTGCAACGTCACTCGGCGCTACCCGCTCTGACCGATAAGAGTGCTGATATCTAAGGATTTTTCGCACAGCGAAAGCCAAAAATGCACTTCGGGGACTAGGGGAATCTCTGTATAAAAATGCGATCGCTGGTGTACAGACATTCGCTTGTTTGCTAGCACCTAATGACTAAAAATCGCCCATACGTTCGCAAAAAATACCAATAAATACCAGGAAAACCATGATAGATGTTTAAGAATAAGAGAATAAATGGTATTCCTTAAGAGTTACCTATTGCCGCTAATGTTACAGTCGCTCGGTTAACGGCTATCAGTATTAGCAATGATGCTTGTCCATCAAATACAAAAGTGACCCAGAAACCGGGTTTTTTACCCCAAAAAATCGTTGCACCCTTGCTCCAGGTTAAAATAATCCGGTTTCTGAGTGTCTGAGTGCCTCCAGGAAGGAAAAAGTTTAATGAGAACGAACGCTTTTGTATTGCTTCAGGGCAAACAAAAGGTCAGCATTTAGGAGAGGAGCAGCTTTTGCTCCCTTGTCAAACAAAGGTATTGTAGAACGCGAATTGTGAGGTAATTGATATGGCTGGAGTATGTAAACTTAGCATCACAGAGACAATTGAAGAACTAAAAAACCTGTTAAATGAACAAAAAACAGCAAGCGGCTTTCAAAAAATTCAAGCACTTTACCTGTTCAAAATTTGTCACGTTAAGACAGTTAAAGAATTGGCAATGACGATCGGGGTAAATCGAATAACTGTGCAGCGGTGGCTAAGAAAGTACCGCTCTGACGGACTCGAAGGACTCCTCGAAACAAAGCACAGCGGCGGCCGTAAGCCGGCTATTCCTCCTCTGGCCCGCGCTAGTTTGGCAATGCGCCTCAGTGACCCCCAGGAAGGCTTTAAAAGCTATGGAGAGATTCAAGAGTGGTTGCAGCAGGAATACAGCATCGAAGCTTCCTATAAAGCGGTTTACGCAACAGTCAGATACCAGCTCAAAGCCAAGCTGACGAAAGTCTAGACTTCATACCACGTCGGGTTAATGACGGGTTCTCTAATTGTTTGCAGTCAGCCTTTGAAGATTTTGAGGAGTTGCGTCATCACGACAAATCTGACTAATTCTTTTTTAACAAAACTCGCTCTCATAAACTGCGGAGCATATAAATTAATATGTTGTGGCAATGGGGGTGAAGGGGAGAAGATGTGATGCTTTTCCCCCGTTTGTGAAAGATGCTCAAAAAATTGGTCAGAAATCATCACTTGCAAGTTCTGTCTAATTTGCAGGTTTTGTTATATGGAGGTAAAAATTGGAACGGGCTAAGGCAAAAAGCGATCCAAAGCCGCTTTTAACTCTTCGATTTCCGTATCGATATTGCCTTCTTTAGCGGCTCTGGCAATGCACTCAGTTAAATGTTCGTCAAGAATGATTCTCGCCACGCGATCGAGCGCGCCTCGAACCGCAGCAACTTGCACCAGAACTTCCGGACAAGGACGGTTTTCTTGCACCATTGTTTTAATGCCGCGGACGTGTCCCTCAATCCGAGACAAGCGATTTACCAGCCGCCGCATCGATTCTTCATCGTGATGGTGAGGGTGGACTGATTTATCATCGTGATGGTGGTGGGAATTTGAGGGCAAGGATTTGTCGGTAGAAGTATCAGATAGAATCATTGGGGTTACGAGGGAAAATTTAAAAGTTAGAATTCAGAATATGTTGAGTTGGTGCGGGCTCGTGACTCATGTATTGTAACTGTCAAAATATATTTAGGATCTTCATAGTGGCAGATTATTGAGTCCACACGATCGCACACCTTTACCAGACTAACCCAGACTAACAAAGATTGACGCTATGCGACTATTTAAGTTTTTTCGCCCCACACCTCGAATCGGTACTCGTTGGTTCGCCCTAATTTTAGGAATGACGATCGCCCTGAGTGCGTTAGCAATCAATGCTGCACCCGCTGCCGCCGCTGATGGCACCAATCCGCCCAACTTACAGTTCCAGAGTTCCCCCGCCACCGCCGCGAATCCGCAACTGTTAGCGCTGCGGAGTCCGGAACTCCCGGGGGATACCGGCAGTTTTGTGACGGCTGCAGTCGATCGAGTCGGACCGGCAGTTGTCCGCATTGATACCGAGCGCACTGTCAGTCGCAACCTCGACCCCTTAATGGAAGACCCCTTCTTCCGTAGATTTTTGGGAGAAGATTTACGCAGCATGACCCCCAGACAAGAACGATTGCGCGGTCAAGGTTCCGGCTTCATTATTGACAAAAGCGGGATTGTTTTAACCAACGCTCACGTAGTTGACAAAGCCGATCGAGTGACTGTCACCTTAAACGACGGCAGGACATTTCCAGGAGAAGTGCAAGGTACTGACGAAGTAACAGATTTGGCTGTTGTCAAAATTAATACTAAGCAATTCGACTTACCGACTGCCACCTTGGGAGATTCCGACGCGGTGAAAGTGGGAGATTGGGCGATCGCCGTGGGCAACCCCCTGGGATTTGACAACACCGTCACCTTGGGCATTATCAGCACCCTCAAACGCTCCAGTGCAGCCGTCGGCATTCCCGACAAGCGCCTCGATTTCATTCAAACCGACGCCGCCATCAATCCCGGCAATTCCGGCGGCCCGCTGTTAAACAGCAGAGGAGAAGTGATTGGCATCAACACGGCGATTCGAGCCGATGCAATGGGTATTGGTTTTGCGATTCCGATCGACAAAGCCAAGGCCATCTACGCGCAGTTAGCCAAGGGAGAAAAAGTCAGCCATCCGTTTTTGGGGATTCAGATGATTGCTTTGACTCCTGAAATGGCCAGAGAGAATAATTCTGACCCCAATGCTCCTTTAATTGTGCCGGAAGTGAAAGGGGTGTTAGTGATGCGAGTTGTGCCAAATACGCCTGCTGAGACAGCAGGCGTTCGCAAGGGGGATGTGATCGTTCAAATTGACGGTGAGGCAGTGACTGAACCCGAACAGTTGCAAAATTTGGTGGAAAACAGCAAAATCGGTCAAATTCTGCAACTGAAGGTGCGCCGCGGTGCCCAGATTAAAGAAGTTCCGGTTCAAACTGCTCAACTGAGGGATTTTTAACTAGAAGGGGAAGGGGGGAAATTTGTTAAAAACCCCTCTTCAACTCGATCGCGTGCTGGGCATACAAATTGTTCACAAATGAAATAGGATTGCTATCATAGATGATTTAACTTAACGCAACTTTGACCGAATATTGCGTCTACTTTTAACTCAAATCCTGATGCAAAAGGCTCTCGCCCTTCAGCCTAGATCGCACTCTAACCGCTTCAGCTCAAATTCGCGCTTCATCGGAATTACAAAGTTGAGTCAAGTCGCAATCATATGTATCTTCGATATATCAGCGCAATTTTGAGTTTATCCACTCACAGTCAACTTTCCACTGTCAACCAGAAAAACTCTTGATAAACTTAAATACGGATGGCTTTCTAACTATTTAATTTACCCACTAAAAGGCCCAGTCATTGCGATAACCCTGGGAACTATGCAGCGTTATAGTATCATTGGTAACAGTTGCGTAATTCATCAGGCATTAAAGTAAGTGGGTTCAAATAAACATTACAGGGTAGCGCGGTTTTTGCACTTGTCACATCTCTCTTAGTATATATTCTAGGCTAAACCAACCCCTACAAAAACTTACAAAATATTATTGTTTTTTTGTGATTACCTACTTATATTGGCCATAATTAATAGACATAAAATAAAAATATCTGGGAAAATTTAGTATGACCTCTGTGGAGTTTGAAAAAAAAACCATGACTGAAGAAGAGGTGGCAAAGTTATGGGAAGTGTTCAAAGTATTGGACGCGGACGGGAGCGGTGCTATTTCATCAGAAGAACTCGGTCAAGTGATGCGATCGCTAGGCCAGAGTCCTAATGAAACCGAGCTGCGCGACATGATCGAAGAAGTGGACCTAGACTTGTCGGGCAGTATCGATTTTGAGGAATTCAAAATGCTGATGGTGTCCCAGCAAGGCGATCGCCAGAGTCGTCTCAAAATGTCATTTAGTGTATTTGATGAAAACGGTAGCGGTCAAATCACTAAAAACGAGATGCAGGATGTGATGAGCCCGTTTGGGCTGACAGAGCCAGAGCTCGATGAGATCATCAAAGAGGCAGACCATGACGGCAATGCCTTAATTGACTTTGAGGAATTCTGCACACTAATACCCGATGAGCCAGAGATCGCAACAGCAGATCGAGACTCGCCGATTCCGGTTGTCAGTACACAAACAACCGAGATTTCAGATAGTACAGCCGCTGCGCTCGAAAGTATCGCCACTCCTGTCAACGAGGCAGCTTCTCCCACTATTGAACCTAATCTAGAAGATCTACAAGAACCACCCACCGGTTGCAATCGAGAAATAGCGCGGCTAAAAGAACTACTCGCCCAACACCCACAAGCTGAGAAGAAGCGCGGTACGTCCCGCTTGGAGATGCAGATTGGTTTATTTCGTCTGATCCAAGGAGCAGCCTACCGCAGCTTCCGCGAGAGTTTCTGTGCCAACCACGAGACTCACCTGTGCGTGAGAGACTTGCCATACAAAATTGCTGATTTTGTGCGATTTGTCAGGAGTACGATCGCGCTTTATAAAGGATTGGGTGTAGTAGAGTCGGCCTGCAACCCTCTACTGGATGCAGTAGTTAAATCGATCGAAGATGAATATGCCCGACTAGAGCATCGCATCAAGAACTGGAAAACCATAGAAAAAACTCCTGAAATGTTGGCCCAAGAACAAGCCATGTTGCAGGCGCGGGATAAGTCGGCCACCGCCAAGGAGAAGTTTGGGGCGGCAGTCGAGTTGGCAATGACCATCAAAAAGGATAGTCTCAACTTGCGTGACATTGCCGAGGGTGTGCTTGCCATCAACGAACTCAACCGACTGCGAAACCTGGAGCTGAGTGAGAGCATGGCAGCGCCACCAGCCAAATCCGAGGGAGATCCCACAGAGTACCTGAAGAAGTGGAACCGCGTCATCCTGTCGGAGGCATTAGAGCAAATAGATGGTGCGATGATGCCAGTAGCATATTGGTATGAAGACTTTATGCCGAAGTTGCTGGCTGCCTTCAGCGTCATTACCGCAGCAGACATTCCCTTCAACACGGTGCCTGATGAAGCAGCTTTAAACGAGTGGTACGAAGCGACTAAAACGTCAGGGGAATTTGGGCGCTATGGGGCGGATGTTGCAGAAAACTTTCCCAAATGCGCTCCAAAACAGAAGTTGATGCTTCAACAGGCATGGCGCTTGACGCACCACTACCTCAATGGGATACAGAAACGGCGCGAACGCTTAGAGTCGGGGCGCGAGTCTGGTGAACTCTCGCAATATGTGGCGTTCATCGATGTGTATATCGATCGCACTGAAGTAAAGAATTCACAAATGCGGGTCAGTTTCCCTTACTATATTGGCCCTGCGGTGTGGCGTTTCTTGCACACTACGGCTGAGATAGTCTCTACCAAGACCCCAGAACAGCAAAAAACTCTGGTGGCCATCTTCAAGCACTTCTTCAACCTGTTTGCCAGTATGTATCCCTGCCCCTACTGCCGCCACCACCTCAACGCCTACGTCGTGCAGAATAAAGAGGTGGAAATTTACCCTGTGGAGTACCTCGTGCTGGGGCGCGACCCGCGTCTGAATAGCTTTGAGGTATCAATGGAGGCCAAGCTGTCCACCGTAGTAGATGGCCCGTCCCTGCGCTTATTCTTCTGGAAGTTGCACAACACTGTCTCCTCATCAATTGCGCGATCGGAAGAGTGGTATCAAAAGGATGAGGAAGCATTGTACACCACCCGTTATTGGCCCAGCATTGAGTCTGAGCTAGCACGAGCCAAAGCCCTCAAACAAATCAGCATTGCCACCGATCGGATGTACCGCCTCTACGGTATCCTCAAGCCCGCAGCACGACTGACAGGGGTGAGAGCAATATTGCATAAGCTGTTGGATAAGAGGGATGAGGAGGGCATCAAGGAGATATGCTTAGTTACCCAAGATTACATCCAGGAGTTGGACGAGGCGATCGTCACGGGGCATTTCCTACAAGAGACATACTACTTTGACCCTGACCTTGTGGATGAAGATCCTGTCTTCACTCCTGAAGAAGAGGAGTTTGCTCGCAGCGGTGTGTTCGTCGAGGCTACTTGAAGATCAGCAAGTAAAAACTTAAGTTTTTCAGCTTAACTTTTCAAGCTGCCAAGAAATAACTCGCGCAATTTTCATTTTTTTGAGTCACAGTCAACAGTCAACAGTCAACAGTCAACAGTCAACAGCCAACAAGCACGGACGGTGCAACCGGAATCGAATATCATGCTTCTTGCCTATCCCAAAATTCCAGATAAGCTGATACGCAGCTAGATTGTATAATAGAAATATAAGATAAGCGATCATTAGTTAGAATGTATGCCAGCCAA
>NZ_JAUBPR010000091.1:0-27378 GCF_036700845.1 Microcoleus sp. S13_C5 | reverse complement strand
CTGAATCTGTCTTGAGTACTCGTTCTGGTCGGATTCCTCCTTCTCTTGTGCCACGCTAACCCCGTGAACTTCTACCATTTCAGCTTCATCTAAGCGCGAAAAATTACGCAGAGAAAGCACGATCTGGCTGATACGTTCAGCTCCCATATTCATAGATTTTAGGATTTTAGGCAAGTCTTGACTGATAAACTCCAAATCAATCTCTTGTAGTTTAGCTTGCACTTCGGGTGTTGGGTTGGGATATTGCTGCTGGTATATTTCCACAAGTTCCAGCAAGTCTCGACTATATTCGCCTGTATGGATCAGGTTGCCAGAGATGAAGTTGACAGGATTATTAATTTCGTGGGCAACTCCAGCCACCAACTGCCCCAGGCTGGACATTTTTTCAGTTTGGATTAGTTTAAATTGAGCTTCCTGCAAATTCTTTAGTGCCGTTTCTAGTTCAGCGGTGCGATGTTTTAGTTGAATTGTGCGATCGTACACTTGCTGTTCTACTTTTGCAGTACGTTCTAGAGACATCAACAGGTAAATCGTCAAGCTGCCAGTCATCAATAGCCCGATCGCGCCAATTGCCAGCGAACCCTGATGCGTCCTCATACTGTTGTAGCCCTTCCCAGGCAAAACTAGCAGCCTCCACTGGCGGTCTGCTACGTTAAATAAGCGAGTGCAAGCACTAGGATTTTGACAGATTTTTCCCCGCAAATTAGCTAACTCTGGCTTTTCGTGTTTTGGGTTATCTATCAACTGCTTAGATTGTGAGTCGTAGCGCACCAGAAAGCGTTCTTTCTCTATAGCAGAGTTGTCATAGAGGTAAAAATTAATGTTGTCTAAATTTAACGATTCTAAAGAGGAATCGACCATACTCGTGATCTGAAACAGACCCGCAATAACTCCCATGAGGTTTTGGCGGCCGTTAACCGAGTTATCACCAGAAGTTGTGCGGCGACCTACTGGCAGAAATACTTGCAATCCTGGTTGATTGTTGCTGACTAATCTAATCCGCGCGGAAGCCGCTATTTTCCCGGTATTCACCGATTTCTCTAAAGCTGCTTTGCGATCGGGGCTGGAGGCAACATCAAAACCGATCACTTTGTTATCTTCTTCTAATGCTTCTCTGTAAATAATGGGAAAATATTCCGATCGCACTCTTACTTTGACCTGCTTTTTGTCAGGAGTTCGCTCGTAAATTTGAAAGGCTGGAAAATCTGTGGCTCGAATTCTCTGTTCGTAAGCTGCTTTTTGGGCAGCAGGTACACGCCCAATCCAGTTAACAGAATGTATAGCAGCATTTCGGGCAAGTGCAGGTTGAGCGAAGTGCTTAAAATCTTCTCTGGTAACTTCAGTAGAGGCCCTGTAGAATCCTTCAAGTGAGTACAGAACTTCTAAATTTTTATTGATGCTTTGCTGCAATGTCACATTCAGGTGATCGGCTTGCTGATGAAATTCCGCTTGCATTCGTTGGTTTTCCGAATGCCACACGACGGCTGCGGCTGCCAATGACAAACTCGTACCGGTGCAAAGAGTCAGCGCTGCTGGAATGTAGCGACGGTGCGACAGTAAACTTTCCGTCAGCGAATTAAACCAATTGCTCGCAAAATTCATATTCCCACACGTTGTGCCACCGGAGTGCAATTGTTTAAAGACTTGTGAAATTCCTTGATAGCACGATCGACAGCGCACAAACCAGATTGTCTCAAAACTTACGATCGCGGAAATAGAACTTACCTTGAGAAACCCAATTTCTACGAAAATATTGGTGTGCTAAGGAGAAGTTGGGAAAAAACCGGGTTTTTACGAAGAGTGCATCCACGACTGAGGAATTGAAACCAATTGTAACTAAGTGTAACGAACAAACCAATTGTAACTAAGTGTAACGAAGTCAGTTCCAATCTCGGCGTTCCCAAGTTCCTGCCCCGGAAGAACCTGGGAACGAGAAAAAACCTTGATCTGGTGGGGCGGGTAATCAATGCCCGCCCTACAAAGCCAACTTTAAAGGTGGAACCGCTTACAAAACAGTCCCTATTTCCTTCAAATAAACCCGTGTAAACGGTTCATCATCCCCCAGAGTATACTGTTCGATCAATCCCTGGCGACGAATAGAAATACTATTTCCTTCCCTCACCACAACAGTATCGTCATCAGTGCTTTCTCGGACCAACATCATCTCAGTTTCTCCCGGATTGTCCAGCACCACCATATTGCTGCCCCCATAAAACATTCCCTCAGCTTCCAAAATATCTTCTGGATATTCAGCAATTAACAAATCGAGCTTGGGATTCCGCAGCAAACTTTGCACGTTCAGATGGTAATTCTTATTCAAAACTTTTTCAGAACGGTTAACAAAAAGTCCACCACGACAAACAGCACCGATTGTCCAATCGGGATGCTGCAACAGAATATGATCGATGGTTTCTTGTAGGTCATGTACCGAAATTCTGTTGAAAGTAATAATCGGAATTCGGGCTGATTTTCCCGATTCAAAGAAAGTTTCGATAATATGGGAAGGCACATCAACCCCTTCGCCGACAGCGGGGTTGAGGTGCATAAAAATTCCCGGCGCGGCATTGATCTCGATAATCCCAAAATTGCCAGTTTTCCAAGATTTGGCGAGAGTTTCTGTTACCACATCAATGCCCAAACAAGTTAACCGAAAATGTAGGGCGATATCTTGAGCCAAAACAATGTTATCCGGGTGAATAGTCCGGGTAGCGTCGATGCTGACGCCGCCTGCGGAAAGATTAGCGACTTTGCGTAGATACACAGTGCGATTGCGCTCCAGGACACTATCCAATGACAGGCCTTGTTCTTCCAGATACATTTCCATCGCTTCGTCGGACTGAATTTTGCTCATCGCCGAAGTTGGCGTATCTAAACGTTCTGGTTTGCGGTTTTCACGGCGGATCAATTCGCGAATTGTTGAGTCGCCATCACCTGTTACGGAAGCGGGCCGGCGTTCAGTTGCAGAAACAAATTTGCCGTCAACGCATAGCAGCCTAAAATCCGATCCTTTGATGCTGTTTTCTACAATTACTCGCACCGGGTCTGTTTCGGGAATGGCCTTAACTGCTCTTTTAAACGCCGCCTGTAATTCCTCTGCCTCCCGAACATCTGCTGTCACGCCAATTCCTTTATGACCGACTACTGGTTTGATAGCAACTGGGTAGCCAATCTCTCTAGCAACTGCCAGAGCTCCGTTTTCTGTGGAGACGATATCGCCTTTGGGAACAGGAAATCCTAATGTAGCGAGAAAAGCTTTACAATCGTCTTTGCGCGTGGTAAAATCTGAGTCTAAGTGGCTGTCAGAATCAAAGGTAGTTGCTGAGCCGCGAACCAGTTTTTTACCGTATCCATATTGCATTAGTCCTTCATCCCACAAATAAAATGCGGGAATGCCTTTTTGGGAAGCCGATCGCATTAACGAATAAACTGTCGGGCCTCCGTAAACTGACTGCCGGAACATATTTTGCAGCGCGCCCATTTGTGCTTCCAAGGGAAAGTCTTGATTTTGATTGATGGCTTCAAACCAATCCCAAACTGCGTAAACTACGGCTCTGCCTGTGCGGGCGTGAAGTGCTTCTATGCTGATTCTGTTAAAATGAGAAAACGGCTTGATGTTCCAGTGTTGGAAGTGCAAACCCATGTCGAGTTTTGCTACTTCTGAGGCGGTACGACCGAACAGTTGGGCATGGTTCGAGAAAGTTTCGTGCAGCAGTTGCGGGTAGCGAGCGCCAATAATTTCCTGGTAATGTGCGATCGGCAAAGGTTCGCTCGCGCCCGTCACCGCGAAATCAAAAACTAAAGCCGCGGTGTCTAAATAAGGGTTGGGCCCGATATAGTGTTTGAAGTTGAAAACATCAAAAATATCGGTTTTTCGAGCATTGACGCGGGCTGTTTCGGTGCTTTTTTCTTGCAGCATTTTCTAACCTCCTTTGAGCTAATTTTTTACGGTAACTTTATAGTCGGTGCATGGGATACTACCTGCGGGCATAGATATTCCAGCAGTGAAACAAATACTCCGAGCAATTCTGTCTTCTGTATTCCCCGATAGGGGGAGTGGGAGAGTAGGGGAGATGGGGAGAGGGGGAGAGGGTGAGAGTGGGAAAATATTCCTTCTTCCTTCAACATCTGACTAAGTATTGATGACTAAGCATAGATGACTAAGCATTGATAACTAAGCACTTATGACTAATGACTACTTCCTTCCCCCCTCCGCAAAAAAAGCTATAACTTTTGAGAGGTGCACTGTGTACTTATAATTGTTTATGACAGTGAAAGAAAATTTAAGAGGCAGCAAATTATGAAAATCGCACAAACTGCTCTCAGGGAAAAAGTTCACCACTTAGCTGAGGAAGCATTTCACCGGAAGCTAATTTCTGGCTACGGTGATGGTCAAAACAGCAACGAATATCAGATTGTCTGGAACGGCAAACCCAGGCACCTCCCTTTAGAACGGGCGAGTACCATATTGAGCAATTTGATCGAGCGATCGCACTAACGGGCGATCGGGCTTATAGAGGGCTGACGCTCATCAATCTGATTTCTACGAGCAATCAGAGGAGGATTAGCGAAGAATCGGATCAGAAACCGGATTGATCACCGCGCGCGCGTCAGGCCTGTAATTTAAGCTCATTTTTTGACCCCTCCTATCTCCTGTTAGGGGGGGTAAGTTTTTTGTGTCGATCATCGAGGATGAGTTAAGTAGATAGTCCTAGACGCAGAAACCGGTTTTTTTTACCCGTCCCGGACGCAAAAGCTCTCTCAAAAACCGGGGGTTCTCAGTTAAGGTTTTCCGTTCACACGCAGAATTTTCGTTCCTATTTCCGGTTTCTTTAGCCTAGTGCCTCCAGGACTGTTTACAAAACCATCGTTACAGCCCGGAGCAAGAGTAAAAAACCACCAGAATGCTTGAGCTGTATGCGCCCTGGAGGGGTAGAAGTCTGAGAGGTTTTTGGTATCTATATATACCTTTTGGCGGTTTTCGGAAAAAAGAAGTTTGTGTTTTAGTGAAATCATTAATAAATTAACAGTGGAGATAATATGGCGAGCAACGAAATTCAGGGGAAGTTGCTAATTATTGGTGGCGCGGAAGACAAAGAGGGGGACTGCAAAATTCTGCGGGAATTCTTGCGCTGCGCCGGAGGCACTAAAGCCCGCATTGTTGTCATGACGGCTGCGACAAGCCTGCCGGGAGAAGTGGGAGATAATTATATCCGAGTGTTTGAGCGGCTTGGCGCTGAAGATGTGCGAGTTGTTGACACCCAGAGACCCGAAGAGGCCCGCGATCCAGAGTATTTAGAAGCGATCGAACAAGCCACTGGCATATTCTTTACCGGCGGAGATCAAGCGCGGATTATTAGCTGCTTGAAAGACACCAAACTCGACGCAGCTATGCACAAACGCTACTCTGAAGGAATTATCATTGGCGGCACCAGTGCCGGCGCGGCGATGATGCCAGACATGATGATTATTGAAGGAGACTCGGAGACAAATCCCCGCGTTGATGTGGTAGCAATGGGCCCCGGAATGGGTTTCCTTCCAGGAGTTGTCATCGACCAGCATTTCGCGCAGCGAGGTCGTCTGGGACGCTTAGTTTCGGCACTCTTGCTGCAACCTGCCGTGTTGGGATTTGGTATTGACGAAAATACAGCTATTTTAGTCCACGGTGACGAGTTGGAAGTCATTGGCGAAAGCGCTGTAACTGTCATCGACGAGTCGGAAAAACTCCACGACAATGTAGATGGACTGTTGAAGGATGAGGCTTTAGCGATTTGCGGCGCTAAGTTGCACATTCTCCCCCACGGATACCGGTTTAACTTAAAAACTCGCCAGCCGGTGCTCCATAACGTAGCAACTACAGCAGAGACAGAAAGGGCGATCGCCTAATTTACTGGCAACTGGCAAACATCTTAAAATTATGTAAGGTGAGCACTGCACACCTTACCCATCCTACCAAGTAAGATGGTTAAAAACCCAGTTTCTGTCTCCAAAAGTAATAAAAAGAAGAGGATTTTACCTCTTCTTTTATTGCTGTGGCTTCGGGTTTTTTAAGCACTTTTCTGTTCGCCAAAAATCGACTGCTGCCCTTCTGCGGTCGATATTAAATTCCACCCTTGAGTTCTCAGCTTCTGAAATGTTGCCCATCCCTTAGAACCACCCGGTTCCCGGTAGTCGGATACAGCGAACTGCGGAAAAGCTGTATAAGGCCGCCACGCCTGACGGGCATCGGTACGCAAGTGCAATATCTTTTCTCCATTGCCTCCGAGTCTGGGCAACCAACACATTTGTTTTAGCATTTTTAACACTCCAGAGTTTTACAGTAAAGGTAATTCGCCAACATCCCACATTAAACTTTTAGAGCCTTAGAGCCACTGCTCGGAATATCTAACGGGTAACAGGGACGAATGAGATTTTCACCAATTACCAATTACTGAGGTAGCAGCAGTCGTTAAAGCTGATTTTGGTTCTACAAAGTTTACGAGTCAAAAACTATAAAACAAGTGCTGCCAAGATATAAGCAAAAATAATCGTTGCTCTTCTCGGCTCAAACTTGGCTTAAAGTCGCAGGAAAACCCAGTTGAATAAAGGATTCATTTTTCTGGTTTGCCTTGCCTTATAATTACACGCTCATCCTCGCTCTTTCCGCATAAAATGACATCTTTCTACGGTATTACCCCTGTTGGCTAAAAAATGTTTCTTTAGTTACAAATGTTAAATGTTGACCACGATTTATTTAGTTATCAAAAGTTAAATTACTTTTCATACAATACTTCAGACAGTTTTTGAGAGCCAACCGTAGAATAAGCGTTTCAAGGCTTCAAGGCAAGTTTGCTACCGACGGAAAATCAATGGTTTCAGACTACTAACTCAAAACAGTCCCGACTATTTTTCATAAACAGCACTTAATAATTTTTAGTTACTTTAACTACATTTTTGATTAAAATCAGGTTTCCGGGTGCCTAGGAGCGCACCTTACTCAATCGCTAGGGTTCGCACTACTAAATCCTTCGGGTGCGCCCCCAAGCACCTTACAACATAAGATTTACAGGTTTAACTCTTAAGAACGATGGCGACTGATTTGCAAAATGGTAACAATCAATACTAATCACACTTATATGTTCTGAACACAAGGTATTCATGGCCGCTGCAATTGAATTCAAACTCTTTGCTCCCAACAACAAAGCAGCTACACTGCGAGGCTCCTTTTCCCAATGGGCAGAAATTCCCTTAGAAAAAGATGACAAAGGTTATTTCCGCACTAACATTAAGTTAGAAGACGGTATTTATCAATACAAATTCCGAGTTCAGTCGCAAAGTCCATGTTTTGAACCGGACGAATGGGTAGAAGTCAATGACCCCTACGCGACGGAAATTGACCGCACTACTGATACAAGTACAGTTCGCATCAAAGCAGGCGCGAGAATTATTGATACCTATGTTTGGCAGCACGACAACAAAGAACTCCCCAATAATGAAGAATTAGTCGTTTACGAACTGCACGTTGCTGATTTTTCCGCGCCCGATGGTTCCGACACTCACAGTAAATTCCAGCAGGTGAGGGAGAAATTAGATTATCTGTGCGATTTGGGGATAAATGCGATCGAACTAATGCCAGTTAATGAATATCCGGGCGATTATAGCTGGGGCTACAAAGTCCGTGATTTCTTTGCTGTAGAGTCCAGCTACGGTGAAACCGCAGATTTGAAGCAATTGATTGACGAGTGCCACGGACGGGGCATTCGGGTAATTCTGGACGGGATTTACAACCACTGCGATGAAGAATGTCCCTTATTGCTAATCGATCGCAATTATTGGTACTACCGCGACAAACACTATCCCGAAGATCCGGCTAACTACTGGGGTCCGGAGTTTAACTACGAAAATTTCGACCCAAAACTCGGCATTCGTCCCGCTTGGAAATTCATCGGCGATGTCGTTAATTTCTGGATTCAAGAATATCATATCGACGGCATTCGCTACGATGCTGTGCGGCAGTTGGACAATCGAGATTTCCTACACTGGATAACTCGTGAAGCGAAAAAAACCGCCGGCGACAAGCCATTTTACAACATAGCAGAACACATTCCCGAACTTCCCGAACTCGTCGCTGCGGACGGGCCGATGGACGGGTGCTGGCACGAAAGTTTTCGTATTTTTGCCATAGAAAATCTGGGGGCGAATACTTTCGATATCGAAAAGCTTAAGCAAGTTCTAGAACCCAAACAACAAGGCTATCAAAACACAACTAATGTGATCAATTATTTAGCCAGTCACGATCGCGACCACTTGCTGGCGGAAGCCAGCTTTCGGGATATCGATCAAGAAGCGGCTTTTAAACGCGCTAAATTGGGAGCAGTTTTGTTAGTCACAGCAGTAGGAATACCGATGCTGTGGATGGGCGAAGAGTTTGGACAATCCACTCGGCAAACTCCCAACCAGCCGAATAAACTGCAATGGTCTTTGCTGAAAAATCAGCCAAATCATGAGTTGTTGGAATACTACAAACAGGTGATTCGGCTGCGGGAAAAAGTTCCGGCACTTTATACCGAAAATATTGAATTCATCCACGAAAATCCCGAAGCCAAAGTGCTGGCTTACTATCGCTGGAGTGATCAGGGAACGCGAGCAGTAGTTGTCGCTAATTTTTCGGATACTTATCTATCGGGTTACTGCATTCCTAAGTTTCCGGCTACAGGAACTTGGCACGAGTGGATGCACAACAAAATCGTAGAAGTTGGGGAAGAAGGGTTTAAGTTTGATTTGCCGGAATGGTCAGCGCAAGTATTTGTTTGAGAGCGGGAGAATTATGTCTCCAGGCAGATGATCGGCGAAGTTGTACAACAGTAAATTGTATTTAGGATCGGCGCACCAAGCTCAACAAACCGGGTTTTTCTACCGGGGTGGATGGCTGTAACGATACTTTTTTGTAAAAAAACTCGGTTTCTGCATCCAAGAGTGCGATCGTAATTCCTGGTATTGAGAATAACAATTACAGGGCGACTTGCCAACCGTGAATTAACACGTCAATTAACACGTCAATTAACACAAACTTTGTCGGAGGACAAACTCTATGGGCTGGCTAAAAAGATTGTTTGGTTTAGAAAAACTAGAAAATCAAGAAACTGTTGATGCTCCTGCTTACCAAGCACCTGTAGCTCAATCTCAAGGTCAGGCTCAACCTGCTGCGAGCGCTCAGACAATCCCGCCGGAACGCATGGGCTTGAACGGAGAATACGATCAAAGCGGTTTAGCTAAACGGGTGGCTCAGGCTTTCGATGCAAATCCAGATGTTGCGGATATTGAGACTGTTTATGTGGCTCAACTTGGCACTACGGTGGTTCTCAAAGGTACAGTTCCCAGTCAGGAAATTGTCAGCAGGTTGGTGACAATTGCTAAAGGTGTTAAGGGTGCAACTGGGGTGGAAACTGATCAAGTTTCTGTCCGCTAAGGCGACGGTTATTTCTAACAGTTAGCA
Organism: Microcoleus sp. S13_C5; assembly: GCF_036700845.1. Classification (NCBI taxonomy): domain Bacteria; kingdom Bacillati; phylum Cyanobacteriota; class Cyanophyceae; order Oscillatoriales; family Microcoleaceae; genus Microcoleus; species Microcoleus sp. S13_C5. The sequence goes on along the minus strand of NZ_JAUBPR010000091.1, from coordinate 17,906 downwards.
GTTAGGAGTTAATAGTTAACTTAACTGCTAACTGTTAACTCCTAATAGTCTTTTTTATCTATCATGGTTTCAATAAAATATATGACAGGGGAAACCTTAGAACCTACTCGGGGGAAATTAGAACGGACTCTTTCGCAGGGAATTCAAGCTTTGTACCGCTCTCAACTCGGACACCCAACGAGTCAGGCGCTCTGCAATCTTTTGGATAACAAATTGATAATTGTTGTCGAAAATGGGCTTACTCAACCCGAAAAACTGCTGGCTCAGAACGGTCAGCAAGATTTGGCTTTGCAGGTGCGGACACAATTAGAATCTGTTCTGGAATTGCCACTGAAAGAATTAATCCAAAAGGTTTTGGGCGTGGGAGTTACTGATTTGCTCCGCGATGCGACCTTGGAGACAGGCCGCACTGGAACGATCGCAATTTTGGACTCTACACCTCAATTTCGTGATTCTAATTATAATAAATCTAAAACTCAACCAAAACCAGTTGAGAGTTGAGGTGCTGGCGGATAACTGTTTCTAAATCTTTGATGTTAAAAGGTTTGGAAAGGTATTCCACGCAGCCTGCTTGGAGAATTCGAGCGCGGTCTTCTGGTTTTGCTAGTGCTGTGACAGCGACAATCGGAATATGTCTAATCTCGGGGTTTTGTTGGGCGCGCTTTACTACTTCCATACCGTCTATATCCGGCAGGCAAATGTCGAGTACGATTAGGTCGGGCTGTCGATCGACTGCTGCTGAAAGAGCTGCGTACCCGTCAACTGCTCCCACGCACTCGCAGCCGAATAAATCGAGTATTTGTGTCAGCAGCTCTAAGTTGTCCGGATTGTCGTCTACAGCCAACACTAAAGGACGCTTGTCAACCGGGGGTTGACCGCTAATGCAAGACGAGGATTCCAATTTATTGTCCCAATGAAGATAGTTCATAAATGCCGATCGACACGCTCAAAAAATTTGTTCCCGAGGCATTCTTTAAGTGGCGCTGGGGCACTTGAAACAGATTGGCTCGTATGTGTAGCTCTCCCATGACCAGTTTTTGGTCTAAGCCGATACAATATCGGTACAAGCTGCGGGCAAAACGACCGCAGTTGATTAACCCCATAGTATCTGCTTAATTCTATCTCTCCCAGCACCAATTACCAACTGAGGCCCTGTTGGTGCGTCAGCCTTGGTAAAAATACGCAATCAATACGAAAAGTCTTACCAATAAAGCATCCTCGCTTAATAGCATTGAATAGTGGCGACAGCTTTTTAGGATATTAACCACATTAGACATCGGTTCCCTTACAAGGATCTACCTAAAGGCAGATTCTAACCGATACTTAATTTTAATAACTTCCACCTGCTGAGAGATACTTGATTACTCTACTTTATACTTCAATGTTTTTAAGTAGTAATCATCACAATTTAAGCCAGTAAAAAAAATCAGTTTTTACATGAGCTTTACCGGATATTAACCTAGGAGGTTTTAATGACAATTCCAATCAGAGACGACCTGACTTACATTTTGCTCAAAAAGATTGGCAGCGGAAACGGCAGGGGAGAGTCGGAAATTAGGAACGCAGCGGAAGAATATGTCGGCCACCCGGTGGCGGAAGCAGAATTGCTCGGTCATTTGGACTACCTCAACCAAAGGGAATTTATCAAAGCTCAGTTTAGTGGCGAGCCTTATGGAGGAACTGAGTTATTGCCGCCTTTAGTCGCATTCCAAGAAGCTGACTTAACAGAAAAAGGCCGCAAACTGTTACACAAAATGGAGACGAATCCTCCCACCTCGCTCCACCACGAAGGATCGGCAGTTCCTATCGCTTCAAAGGATATGCCGTTTTTGGAAAAAGTGTTGGTAAAAGGTCACTTGGAGGATATTTTTGATGCCCGCGACATTACCGAAGTAGTGTACCGGGTCATGCGCGACGTGATGACAAAAGACGCCATCGAGCACGTGGAATCTGAATTGCACAAAGAAGTTTTGCCTACGGATGACAAAACCCTGCAACAAGAAATAGCAGACCTCTGGAAAGATACCAATCCGCTGGTGGGATTGCTCAGCCGGATACGTCAGCCTTTGACCGGCCCGCCTGCACCTGCGGGGATCGATGGCAATTTGTTTGCACGGAGGGTGGAACTAGAAGGCGCACTTCCTTCAGGAGTAAAACCGGAAACTGCGATCGCGGCTGTATTTTCGGCAACGAAGGATGAGCTGTCCGAGGAGCGAATTAAGGAAATAGCTGGCTTTTTGCCGGACAGAATTCGGGAAATTTGGGAGTCGGCTTAACCAGACCTTTTAAGGTATAAATACTTACCAGCCGGGTTGACAAACCAGTATTCTCCCTCCCGAGGGCAGAATACTGGTTGGTTAAGTCGGTTTCTCTATAGCTTTTGTCTTGTAGCTGTGCAATTGCTTTTTAGTGAGGACTTGAGTCCTGATCCAACTCGATCGGACTTTCGTCCTCACTAATTGTCAGATCGCTCTTTCCTGGCGTTGTAAGTGCTGTGAAAAACCCGGTTTCTCACCGAAATTTGTCGAAAAAGCCCAAATAGCCCCATAAACCGAGTTTCTGGCTCTTGGGTTCGGTCACACCCCTAGAGGCCGCGAAAGTGTTGTAATGTATAATACAGGGCAAGTTAAGACTGTGGCTCGCAAAAATGCTGTCAACCGCCCGGGAGCTCAAAAGCGATGACCCGCACCAAAGTTAGACAAATGTCACGATCGACTTTAGAACAAGAGATTTTACTCAATCGAATTACCAATCGCATTCGCAACTCTTTAGAACTGCAAGAGATTTTGACGACAACTGCCCGAGAAATCCGCAGCTTTTTAGAGAGCGATCGAGTAAAAGTTTATCGCTTTGAGGCCGATGGTAGCGGCGAGGTCATTGCTGAGTCCATCAACGGCGACAAGTTGCCATCTATGCTGGGTTTGCGCTTTCCAGCAGGCGACATTCCCCAGAGTGCTCGGGAAATGTTTCTCAAAGCGCGCCAGCGAGTGATTGTAGATGTGGAATTGAAGCATCAAACAATTAATCGGTTAGATTGTCCCGAAACCGGCAAAACTTTAGCAGTTGAAGATATTAGCTATCGTCCTGTAGACCCCTGTCACGCTGAATATCTGAAGGCTATGGGGGCACGTTCTTCTCTGACGGTGCCGATTGTGCATCAAAATCACCTTTGGGGACTATTGGTGTCTCATCACAGCCAACCGAAACGGTTTAGCGATCGAGAATTGAAAATGGTGCAGTTGCTTGTGGATCAACTTTCAATTGCGATCGCCCAATCTTTTCTACTCAGTCAAGCTAGACAGCAAGCGCGTGACGAAGCTGTTATCAACCAAATTACCAGTTTGCTGCATTCTCCTCTGGAACTAAACGAAATTCGGAAAGCAGTTCTCGAACAAACTGTCAAGCATTTGCGTGGTTCAGGAGGGCGACTCTACGTTGCAGCCGAGTTTGGCGATCGGCCCGCTTTGCTTTATACCTGTGGCCAGCAGCCCACGGACATCGACCTTGAACTCAGCCCGTTTTGGCAGCACATTATGTGGAGGGCAAACCAAGACGATCAAGCACAAACTGCTAATCATACAAGCCAAGTAGGTATTTTTGAAAATTTATATTCCCAGCATTACAGCTCAATTGACACCCATATTTCCAGTTTTCTCGTACCGCACTTGTACGCGATTTCCGATATTTCTAAAGAACCTCAACTCAAATCTGTATCTGCCAATTTAGTCGCAGCTTCCATTCGTTCCTTTTTGGCAGTACCGCTGCAATACCGCCAACAGTGCATCGGCTGTCTCACGGTTTTTCGCAGCCCTATAGAAACAGAAATTTTGTGGGCGGGCCGTTGCAGTGCGGACGCCCGGAACGATCGTCCCCGAAAATCCTTTGCAGCTTGGAAAGAAATCAAAACAGGCGAAGCTCAAAAGTGGACTAGCGAGGAACAAAAGCTAGCACAATCTTTAGGAACTCACCTGTACATGGCTGCAATGCAGAGGCGCGTCGAGGCGATGATCCGACATCAAGCTTCTCACGACCCATTGACGGGTTTACCTAATAGATTACTGTTTAATGAAAGGCTGTCTTTAGCTTTAGCTAGCGCTCACCAAAAGGGAGAAATGCTGGCGGTAATCTTTCTAGATTTGGACAGATTTAAAAATGTTAACGATACTCTCGGTCACCCAGTGGGCGATTTGTTGCTGCAAAGTGTATCTCGGCGTTTGACTAACTGTTTGCGCGTGGGAGATTCGATGGCTCGTTGGGGCGGAGATGAATTTACAGTGCTGCTGTACAATATCAACAGCCCAGAGGAAGCAACTAAGATTTGCCAGCAAATTATCCAGTGTTTAAGCAGTCCTTTTGATTTTGAGGGTCTGGAACTTTATATTAAGGCTAGCTTGGGAATTGCTTTGGCTCCTTACGACGGAGAAGATGCAGAAACTTTGCTGAAAAATGCTGATGCTGCGATGTACAAAGCTAAACAGAAAGGTCGCAATAATTATCAGTTTTACACGCGGGCGATCGGCAGTAAAGTCTCCGAGGATCTTAACTTAGAAAATCATCTTTACAAAGCTCTAAAAAAATCTGAGTTTGTCCTGTACTATCAACCGCAAATAAATTTAAATACTGGCAAAATAGTGGGCATAGAAGCTCTGATTCGCTGGGAGCATCCCGAACGCGGTTTGATTCCTCCCGATCGATTTATTCCCTTAGCTGAAGAAACAGGATTAATCTGCCAAATTGACGAATGGGTGATGCGGACTGCTTGCTTGCAAAATCGAGCGTGGCAGTTACTGGGATTGCCGCCGATGCGGATAGCGGTGAATTTATCAGCCCGGCAGTTTCTGCAACCTCACATGGTACAAATCATCGCTGAAATTTTATCAGAAACCAAGTTAAATCCCGAATATTTAGAAATAGAAATTACCGAGAGCATTGCCATGACAGATGTGAGCTTTACGGTGTCGGTATTGCAGCAGTTGCAGGACATGGGAATTCACATTTCTCTGGACGATTTTGGGACCGGTTATTCTTCGCTGTGGTCTCTAAAAAACTTTCCCCTCAATAATTTAAAAATAGACAAATCTTTCGTGGCTGATTTGGTGACCGGCAGCAGCGGTGCTACTATTGTCAAACTGGCGATCGCCTTGGGACAGGGGCTGAATTTACAGGTGATTGCTGAGGGAGTGGAAACAGCAGAACAGTTGGCGTTTTTGCGATCGCATCAGTGCGATATGGGCCAGGGTTACTTCTTTAGCAAACCAATACCGGCGGCGGCTATAACCCAATTGTGCCTAGAAAATCGATCTGGGAAATAATATCGATTCCGGTTGCACCGTCCGTGATTGTTGACTGTTGACTGTTGACTCACAGTGAACAGTCAACAGTCAACAGTCAACAATGATTCCGGTTACACCGTCCGTGATTGTTGACCGCTTACTCCCAAACAAACACTTTGGCTTCGTATTCCGGCAAGTCAATCATAATATTGTCATCGCCAGATTCAATATCATAATCCCCCGTCCATTCGTGCCAAGTTCCGTTTGCCGGAAAGTGGGGAACGGTGTAACCCGCTAGATAATTTTCCGACCAATTCACCACTACTACAACTCTCGAACCTTCATCGTTCCAGCGAGTGTAAGCAAAAACTTTCGAGTCGGGGTCTTCGTGGAAAAAGTCGATGTTTTCTGTGTAAAGTGCTTGGTTATTTTTACGCAGGTGAATCAAGCCTTTGTAGTATTCCCACAAACCTTTATTCAGGTCATTTCCTAGCAGCGTCCAGTCAATTTTAGCTTGCTCAATTGTTTTGGCTTTGTATTCGCCAAATTCTTCGCCCATCCAAATCAGTGGTACACCAACTGCTGTCATTAACAGCACGGTTCCCAACTTCGCCCGCTTGAATGCTGCTTCATCCAAAATCCCGCGATCGCCCAATTCGGCAAAAAGGCGATCGTGATCGTGATTACTCAAATAATTGACTACATTCGTAGCACCCAAGTAACCTTGCCGCTTGCAGTCGATTACCTCTTTGAGCCGTTCTAAATCAAAATTGTCGCCGCAGAGTTGTGGAATTATCGAGTGATAGAAACTGTCGTGCCAGCAGCCGTCCATCGGCCCGTCTAGATTCGTGATGCTGGGATCGTCGGGAATGTATTCGGCAACGGTATAAAACGGTTTGGGGCCGGCGGCATTTTTGGCTTCTTGAACTACCCAGTGCATGAAATCGTAGTTAGCAATTTGTCGCGCCGCGTCGAAACGAATGCCGTCGAGATGATATTCTTGAATCCAGAAGCGGACTGTATCGCCAGCAAATTGGCGCGCCGGGAAAGTTCCTAAGTTTTCGTCGTAGAATTCGTAGTTAAATTCCGGGCCCCAATTGTTGTCGGGATCGCGGGGTTCGTGGTGGTACCAATAATCGTGATCGATTTGAGTGAGGGGGCTCGATGCTTCCGAGTGGTTGTAAATCCCGTCCATGATGACGCGAATACCGCGCCCGTGACACTCGTCTATCAGGTTTTTGAGTTCTTCTGTGGTTCCGTAGCTGGACTCGGCAGCGAAGAAGTAGCGGGGGTTGTAGCCCCAACTGTAGTCGCCTGGGTATTCTTTGATGGGCATGAGTTCGATCGCGTTGATGCCGAGTTCGACTAGGTAATCGAGTTTTTCGACGACGTGCTTGTACTGGCCGCGGGCGAAGGGATCATCTTCGCCGCCAGAAAAGTCGGCAATGTGCATTTCATAAATCACTAATTCCCGATCGGCCGGCAGCGGTTTGTCGTCGTGTTTCCAGACGTAGGTATCGACAATGCGATCGCCATCTTTGATCCGAACAACGGCGTTTTGAGTGGGATTGTCGATGTCAGTGGCGTAGGGATCGACCACATCCACCCACTGATCTGCTTCCAGAAACCAGCTTTTCGACTGAACGCGGAATTTGTATTGATAAACGCCATCCTCCAACTCAACTCGCGTGCGGAAATAACCTTCTTCGTCCTTTTCCATCGGAATATCTTCCCAATTAGAAAAAGAGCCAATCAAGGCAGCTCCTTTGTTGTAGGGAGCAAATAACTTGAATTCAATTGGGGCGGCCATAATACCTCTTTCTAAAATATTTCAGTAGCAGTTGATACTTTTAATTTCGCAAATTTAAGCGAACTCAGCATCACTCTACGGATATAATTTTTTTAAGGCTTAACTCTTCCTAAAATTATCGTAATCTCGCCTCTGTCTCTGCCTTTTATGAAGTGAAATCGCGCAAGATCGGCAGTGCGATCGAAATTTATCTAACTGGGGATCGCTCAACAATAAGTATTAGTAATATGCCCTTTTCTTAGCATCTATCTTCAGGTATATTTACTTTTTTAAATAGTGAAAAAAATATCTGTACAGGGATAGATGCGGATTTAAACTTTATCACTTTTTTAACAATAAACAATTGCTCGGCTCGTGCACACTGCCTACCCTAATTTTTTGGTAACAATTAGTCAGTCGGTGTGCACTGCACACCCTTAATCAGTGACCGTAAGGTGCGCTGGGCGCACCCTACTTTTAACTTGATTTTGCCTGATGATAAGGCATCATCCAACCAAGCCAGAACGCAGGGCGAGAACGGCTGCCTGAGTGCGGTCATCAGCGCACAACTTGTTCAAAATATTGCGGACGTGAGTCTTGACTGTACCGACAGTAATGTAAAGCTTTTCGGCGATTGCAGCATTGCTGTAACCCTGTACGATCAGTTCCAAAACCTCTAATTCCCGCTCGGTTAAAGGGTAAGTCTCAATGATGTGACTGAACTCAGGTTCGGCAGCCTTAATTGTGACTCTTTTGCCCTCAGCCTTCGGTTCTTCCGGCGCGGGTTCCTGAGTGCGAGCTTGTTTCAGGACGATACGGGCGATCGCCGGATCGATCCAAGAGTTACCTTCGTGAGTTACTTTTACTACATCTAATAACTGATCGAAGCTAATATCTTTCATGCAGTAAGAGTCAGCTCCGGCGGCAAAAGCTGCCAGAACTTCTTCTTCATTGTCCTGAAAAGTAAGAATCAAAATTTTTGTATCGGGATCGGACTCCGCTACCGATTTTTTGAACTTTTGTGTAAGTTCAATGCCGTCAAAATCCGGCAAGCCAATGTCTACAATTGCCACGTCAGGTTTTGAAGACTGAAGCAGTTTCAATCCCTCTGTAGCGTTAGCTGCATCGCCGACCACTTCTATCGTGTCACGCTGTTGTAAAGCTGTGCGGATGCCGACTCTGGTCAGGTCATGGTCTTCTACCAAAGCAACGCGAATTTTACTCATCTTTCTTCCAATAGTCCGCTAAATTTTTAAAATATGGTCAACTGACTCAGCTAAACTGAGAAAATTTGAGAATGTGTCCTGATTTAGGGTTTTACAGGTCGCACATCATTTTAAAGCATACTCATGCAGTCGCCAAGAATGCAAGTTAATTTTTAAGTTATTTTGCGACGATGCCTGCACGAGCCTGATCGGGACAGGTAAGCTCTCAATGTTTCAACAGTTTAACTAAATTATCTCATTGTCCGCCCGTTGATAGAGGTAAGGATTCCACTACCCAGATAGATTTAAAGTATAAAAAATTTTGATGCACTTGAGCCGTCAAAATCAATAAAGCTAGCAGCACGAGTCTTTAGCCGGTGTTAGGGCTCAAGTCCAATGCTTATTTATATAACCTGTTATGACTCAGTATCACGCCAATAAGTCTTTTCAGTCGGAGTTTTCCGACTCGGAAATCTTACACAAAGTATCTGAAATAACCTCCCCCCAACCGCAAGTTTGCGACTGCGAAACTCAGGAAGATCGCCTGTGGTCGGCAATTCCTCACATTGTTTGGAAAACACAGGCCGACGGCTGGGCGACTTATTTCTGTGACCGCTGGGAGGAGTACACGGGCTTACCAGCAGCAGCAGCTTTGGGTTTCGGCTATCTGGCGCGCGTCCACCCAGAAGACCGCCCTCGTCTATTGGCGAGATCGCAGACTTCTAAGTTCCCGCCACCCAGCTACGAAATTCTATTTCGTCTGCAGACGCGAGAGGGCACTTACCGCTGGCACCTGGCCAGAGGAGGGCCCGCTAATCTAGACAGTCAGGAAGTTTTGGAGTGGGTGGGGACCTACACAGACATCGACGCCATCCAAAACACTCCAGCCGAACCCCAAGCAGAACCTGAATTTTTGCCCCATCAAGTGCCCTCGGAAGACAATTTCACAGCAAAAAATTTGTGTGAAGCCGGGACGGTAAGGGACGCGGAAGACGAGTTGCACGCGATTGATCGATTTACAAATCTGTTGAGCCAGCGCGCGGGTAGCTTGTGCCAGTTGTTGCAAGGCATTGCGGATGCGACTGTAGAGGCGATCGTAGGAGCGGAATTTTGCCTAATTGCTCTCCTGGAGTACGATTGCAGCGGCCTCAAAGTCAGCGCTGTCGGGGGTAAGGAAAACTTTGGTAAGGGCAAAACCCCGCACGTGCAAAACAAGCTGCTGTGGAAAGCATTTGCGACGGGAGAGCCTGTATTGTTGAGGTCGGAGTCTAGCGACGGCTTGCTGCCGGCGGCGGCTTGTGCAGCGGCGATCGAGTCGGGGCCAAGCGGGCGTTTGGGTGTGTTGGCCATCGGCAACGGGAAAGACAGCAGGGCGATTGACTGGCAGACTCAGCAACTGCTGGCGGTGATGGGAAAACAAGCTGCGATCGCGATTAACAACGCGCTGGCGATCGAAAAATTAAAAAAGCAGGAACAGCTTTTAGACTTGCAAAACGAGCTGCTAATTCGTCAGCAGGAAGAACTGGAAAATCAGGGGCGACGCATTCAACAGCAAAAATTGCAACTCCTAGAAGCAGCCAAGTTAAAATCGCAATTTTTGGGCATTATGTCCCACGAATTGCGAACTCCCATGAATGCGATTATCGGCTTTTCCCAATTGCTGCTGCGCCAGCACAAACAACTGCTGACCGCCCAGCAAACAGAAATGGTGGGGCGCATTTTAGATAACGGCAAAAATCTGCTACTGCTGATTAACGATATCCTCGACCTCTCCAAAATCGAGAGTGGCCGCACAGAATTAAAGAGTGAAAAATTTGATTTAGCGCATTTAGTAATGGATGTCGCCCTGGAATTCCAAAATCAAGCCGCCGAAAAGAATGTGGTAATGTCCCTCAGCGTCTGCTTGCAGGATCAGTTTATAGTTAATGACAAGTTGCGTCTGCGGCAAATTTTGGTTAATCTCGTTTCCAACGCGGTTAAATTCACACATCAGGGCAGCATTTACATTGAAGTGCGGGAATTAAATTGCGCTCGGCTAATTATCACCGTTCGGGATACAGGAATCGGCATCTGTGAAAAGGATATTCCCCACATTTTCGACAAGTTCCACCAAGGCGACCAAACCACAACTCGCCAATATCCAGGCACCGGTTTAGGACTAGCTATTTGTGCTTCTTTAGTCAAGATGATCAACGGTACAATTACTGCCGAAAGTCAACCCAAAAAAGGTTCGATATTTCGGATCGAATTCCCGCGAAAAGTTTACCCTAAAAAACTCACTGGCTGACTGAAGACCTTTTTATATTTCTCAGAAGAGCCGATTTTAACTGATCATACAAAAACCTTCGTCCCTCTGTAAGAGACGAAAGAATAAATATGAGTAAGAGCAAAAAAAGGTTTTACCTACTAATTATAGCGGTAGGGTGCACCTCGGCGCACCCTACATATAGAGGTTTTGGGTAATTCCTTTATTCTTGAGTCCCTCTCTGCTAGGAGGAGAGTTTGTGTAGGATAAGTTGCAACAGCAGACTCTTATCTACAGACTAGAAGTTTTCCCTACTTCCGCCTGAGTAGCAATTGGTTTAACATCGGTGTAGCCCATATTATTAGCTACGTCGCGCAGCACTGTAATTTGCTGTTCAAACTCAAGACCTTCAATTTGACCCAACACGCCATTGACAGCCTCAGTTGCCTCATATCCTTCGGGGATATCGACAATTGTTTCCCCCATACCAATAGCCCAAGCATACCAAACTACCAACTGATTGTTAGCAGTTAAAGCTCCGTAAGCGTGGGAATAGGGCGTGTCGTCGCGGTTGACAATACCGCGCATTATATTCAGTTGTTGGTCATGGGAAAGCTTGTAAAAATCATCCAGCAGCATGGGAGCTAATTCTGGTTCGGCGGCGGCGGGAGCGGCTGGTGTAATTGAATCTCCCATTTTTTCATAAACAAAGTAGAGCAGCGCCAGTTTTTCATCTGTACCCAACCCGTTGATTGTCTGAACGATGTTTTTAGTGTCGTTGGAGAGAGAGTGAGGATTGGTGGCGGCGGGTGAGTTCATAAACAAAATTCCTTAAAAATGCTTCCAGAATATACAAATATCAAGATTTGTAAGTACAAGTCACCATCCCCGAGAGGTAATACGATTTTAGATTTTAGATTTTAGATTTTAGATTAAACAATGGGGAATGGCTTAGTATGTATGGGTTGGGAGCTTGCCTAAAGCTGCATTTTTTTCGGAAAGTGGTGTAATGTTAACACACCACCCTAGAATAAATCATCCTTAAGATAGAAGCCAACGATACATCTGCGGGTAGATGAAAAAGCCGGGGACTAAAGTAATAATTGATACAGTGAATTGTTAAATAAAACTAGCAAGGAGTCGGCTATGTCTGAAATCAATACAGAAGTCAATAACATTGAAAACTTTGACGCTCAGCAGATCACAGAAAGCGCGGAAGCTGGAGAACAAAAGTTGCCGACCGTTAATGTATCAGCAGACTACGAAGCTTCAAAAGAATTCAGCGTTAGTGACATCGATCGCACGGGTGCCGGCGCTCAAGCTGCCGCCGCTGCAACTGCACCTAAATTTCCTATTCCCGCTGCTCAAGATAATATTGCAAAGCCGGCAGATACAAGCGGCAATCCCAATGATTTTCGTTCGATGGCTCAGGAAATTAAGCCCACAGGTACACCGGGCGAAGTTACCGACGATGTGATGCAGAAAGCGATCGATCTTGGGACTCCTGGCAGTTAATTGAGAAATTCTCCATCCTCGATGCAAAACCTCTGTATTGTAGGGTGCTGATGCCCCGCCTTACCCCTATAATTCCCGCGTCAAATCACGTTTTGCATAAGTCCTGAATTGTCAAGTGAGTACACGATAAGCTGCCATACAGTAGGGACACAACAATGTTGTGTCCTGAAAGGCTGCAATAGGGTAGGGACACAACATTGTTGTGTCCTCAAAGCATTAATTTTAAGTTTTTCTAATCGCTTAATTTTAAGTCGATCGCCCGACAAATTTTGCCCACAGTGCGATCGTCCAAAATTTCAATTACTAAATCAACGCGATCGCCCTCCAGCATCGACTTAATAAATAACTCGGGATGCAGCGCTTTCCAGAAATATTCAACAAACCGATTAATTTCAGCTTCTGACATTCCCGACTTCCCCGCCGCCATCATTTCCCGTTCCGCCTGATTGCGCCACACTTGAGAAATGCGATAATCTTGGGGATACAAAACCATCAACCGATCTAATCGGTTCCACAGTGGCAGATAGTCGTGCAGCTTCGCATTCATATCGCGCGCAAACTGACAGTCGCTTTCTGTGAAAATCGGAAACGGTGCAGTCGCCAAAAACTCGTTTAATTTGGCATCAACCACGGGATTCACGCCGACAAACCAACCTTCAAAAAGTACAATATCCGCACCGGAAATAATTTCGGGTTGACTTCTATCTCCTGCACCTCCATAGGCTGATTTGTCAAACCTGGGAATTTCTATATTTTTATTAATTAAATCCGGTTTAAGGGCATCAGATTTGGGATTGTCACCTGCTGCTAAATTGTCAGTTAGAGAACCGCGCAACTTGTCTAAAACTGCGATTCCCAAGTCAATATCGTGAGTGCCGGGGGGACCGCGCCAAATTAAACGCGGGTCTGCTTTTTGGAGTTGTTGGCGATCGGCATAAGTCTTGTAAAGATCGTCTAAAGAAAGGCTGACAGTAGAATATCCCAATTTTCCCAGAATCAGCCTCAAAACTTGGCATAAAGTAGTTTTTCCCGTTCCTTGCCCTCCTAAAATTCCTTGAATTAAAGGACGGTTTAAACTTTGTTTGGTCGTCGATAATTGCATGGCCAGCGGCAGCCACAGATTCCACAAAGTTTCGAGGAAAACAGTTGACTTGAGAGGAAAAGTATGGAGTTCCCCAAGAATAGAAAAGAATAAATCAGTTTTGCTGCGGACAACATCGACTACACTGTCAGGAGTAATCCCAAAAGCGCGCGATCGCAAATCATCCGCAAGTTCCCAAAAAGCCAGGGGATCGAAGTCGGGCGCGATCGGGCGATTGCCGGCTTGCCATCGATATAAAATTTCAACAGGGGTTACAGTCGATCGATCCATATTCTCCAAGCTCTTGATGCGGGGGCGGGTTTTGTACAAATATTATCTCCCCTTGACAAATATTTAACCCCACCCAACAACGAATATAAGCCCCCGACTCATGTCGTAGACCGATTAAGAATTTCGACCTTAGTTCAATTTCCCAGATTCATCTGTGGAATAAATCTCAAATCTAAAATTCACTGACTAAGCGCTGACGCCGAAAGTCTAAAATCTACAATCGACTGACGCTACACGCCCATACAGATGCAATTTTTTTTAAGAGCAGGTTTGTAGGAATATTATCTACAACCGACAAATATTTCCCCTCTTTTTAAGACCCAAGCTTGAAAGCCTCCACAAATAAATTGTAAGTGACGCCAATTTTAAGAGCATTGAGCATATCTACCCAAAAAGAACGGGCTACAGGCCGCGGGCCGCCGTAAACCAGCCAGCTCGCGAACTCCGTCAACAACACCAACAGCCCGGCCGCGATAATATCCCAATCAGCAGCTTGTCCGGCGATTGTCGAAATAGCAGTTCCCAAAAAAGTGCCGAACAGCAGACTAATTAGCAGAAGTGAAATCCGCCGCCAAGGATTGCTCAACCAGTCTCCGAAGCGATCGCCCAGAGCATCAATCAATCTGTTAATTCGGGTATTCTGCATAAAAGTTATACAATTTGAGATTTGAGATTTGAGATGCGGAATAACTGATGACTATTGGGGTTTGGAGTACGGGCCTATAGTGGCACTCTTTTTTTCAACGGGTATTAAAAGCTATAACGATGAGTAAACAAAAGACCCTCCCGACCAACTCCAAATCCTTACCGCAGTCAGTATGTCGCCATCTAAAATCTCAAATTTAACATCTAAGATGGTATTGAGCGATCGGCGACTTATAGCCGAGAACGGTCAAGAAATTAAGTGTAACTGTATCTTGTGGCACAGCAGCCCCTGGTTTTACATTAAAAATAGTTAAGACTAATTGCGGGTGCAGTCTATCCTTTAAGCCTAAAATTTATGAATCTTAAAATTTACCAGATCGTAATTGGAGCGTCGATCGTCCTAATTACAGGAATGTTTCTAGGACGTTTTGAAATCACTATCTCCAACGGTTCAAATCAGTCCAGCGATTGGCCCTCACAAGCCACCGCACTCCCCCCAATACCCCCCGTTTCCCCAGTCGCGACAGGTTCTGCAGACACCGCCCGCGATCCCAAACCCGACTCAACACCAACCCCCCCAGAGTCAGAGGAGGAATTGCTTTCCTCAATCCCTGTAGATGCTAAAGCCTCCGGCCGTTTGCGCGTCAGCAACCGCAGTGAACACCCAGTGCGAGTGGCCCTGCTGTCGAAACGGCAAGCCAAGGAATCCTACGGCAAACCCGCACACTGGGATTTTGCACCGGGGGAAGGCGGCGGCAAGGGCCTGATGCTATCGCTGCCGGAGGGCAATTTACAAGTCAAACGGGGAGACATTCTGGTCGTTTTTGCTCAGGATGGTTCTCGCCGCTACTGGGGGCCTTACGTCGCCGGGGAGACACCCTCGCCCGCTTGGAACAACACAGCCGGAGAATGGCAATTAATTTTGCAGCCGTGAACGCTTAGCTGCAGGTGCCGAGATTTTGGTCGAGAAACCCGGTTGATACGGTCTTGTTGAGAATGGTGCCACTATGGGGGGTTAAACTCACATAGCGGCATCATTATAAAGAACAGGCAAGATGCCTGTTCCACAAAGAGTGAATTTTTTTGTGGGGAGTAGGGGTTGGGCAGGAGAGCCCGCCCATAAAAGCCTTGTTGAGAATGGTGCAACATCTCTGTTTAACCGGATGCGCTCGAATTGGGAGTTTCGAGAATGCGAATCTTTCGGTAGACTCTCTATGCGAGCTACAATTTTAAATCTAAAATCGCAGGAAGTTTAGGTGAAGGAAGTTATTAAAAGTTTGTCAGAGTTTAGAAATCGCCCGATCGCACCAAAGCTGCTGTCGCTGTTGTGGCTGTTCGCGATCGCCTGGGTAGGTTTCGTGTGGAATCTCGGCAACATCGGTTTAGTTGACGAAACGGAACCGCTGTTTGCCGAAGCCGCCCGTCAAATGACGGTGAGAGGGGATTGGATCACTCCTTATTTCAACGGCGAAACGAGGTTTGACAAGCCACCGTTGATTTACTGGCTGATGGCGGTGGCTTACCGCACTCTGGGCGTTAACGAATGGGCCGTGCGTCTTCCCTCGGCCTTGTGCGCGATCGGTCTGACTTGCCTCGGATTCTATACCCTATGGAAAGAAGAAGGAAGAAGGAAGGAAGAAGAAGGAAGAAGGAAGGAGGAAGAAGGAAAATTCTTCCCCACTCAAAACTCAAAACTCAAAACTCGCCGTCTTCCCCTGTTTTTTTCTACTCCTTGGATTGGTGCTGCCCTAATAGCTTTAAATCCCCAAACTATTGCCTGGGGACGGACTGGCGTTTCAGATATGCTATTAGTCGGCTGTATGTGTTCGGCACTACTCGCATTTTTCCTTGGTTACACTCTAGAAGAACAGAGAGAACAAGCAGAATTTTCCCCCGTTTCCGCTTCCCTATTTCCCAATAAGTGGTATGTGACTTTTTACGTACTAATTGCCTTAGCAGTTCTGGCTAAGGGGCCTGTGGGAATTGTCGTACCAGCGCTGATTATTGGCGGTTTTGGGCTTTATTTGGGAAATTTTCGGCAACTTTGGCGCGAAATGCGTCCGGTGTCGGGAATCTTAATTATTCTGGCGATCGCCTTGCCTTGGTACATTTTGGTTATTTTAGCCAACGGTCAAACTTATATTGACAGCTTTTTTGGCTATCACAATTTCCAGCGTTTTACTGGAGTAGTCAACAAGCACTCGGCACCTTGGTATTTTTACTTTTTTATAGTGCTAGTTGGTTTTGCACCTTGGTCGATTTATTTGCCGGTGGCGATCGCCCGTACCCGTTTTTGGCAGCGCAGTTACTGGCGTCGTCAACCGCGATCTGCTCAGTTGAGTTTATTTGCCCTATTTTGGTTCGGCTGCGTCTTTTGCTTTTTTACGATTGCCGTGACCAAATTGCCCAGTTATGTATTGCCTTTAATCCCCGCCGCTGCGATTTTGGTAACGCTGCTGTGGAGCGATATTATTGCAGGAAACGAACCTGATCACAGGCGGATAAAGTTAGACACAAAACCGAATTCTTTACCGCGAGGGCTGTTAGTTACATACATTTTCAATGTCATATTTTTATTAATTATAGCCGGAGCAACTTTCTACTGCTACAACTGGCTGGGAGACGACCCGGCTATGCCCAATTTTCCCCAAGCAATTCAGCAGTCGGGATTGCTGATTGTAGGCGGTGTGATTTGGATAACTGCGGCGGTGGCGATCGCACTTTTACTGTGGCACCGGCAACAGCGCTGGATTTTGGTTGCTAACCTCATCGGGTTAGTAGCATTTATCATCTTTGGTCTTACTCCGGCCTACAAAGTGGTTGATATCAACCGCCAGTTACCTCTGAGACAGTTAGCACAGGTTGCCGTTCAACAAAAACTGCCAGGGGAAGAGTTTATTATGGTTGGTTTCTGGAAACCAAGTCTGGTTTTTTATACTCAAGAACCGGTGACTTATTACCGAGCTGTCACAAAGGCGATGGAGTACATTAAGGAATCTAAAAACCCAACTTCTCCCTCTATTTTGTTGCTGGGATATCCTGAGAAATTTGTGGAATTAGGATTGCAGCCAAATCAATATCAATTATTGGACAGTCGGGGCGCTTACCAACTCGCCAGGGTTCCGAGAACAGCATTTCGATAGTGCCTAGAGTGTGAGCTCATACTTGTTAAACAAGGTAGAAAAATGATTACAACTAAGAATCTTAAACTACTTGCCGTCGAAAGGATTCACGTAGAAGCTTTCTTACGAAGTAAAAGCGAGCTTGCAGCAATTTTAAATGTCATAGTGCCTAATAGCTGGCCTCTTTTCCCGGAAGCATTTTCCCTCCCTGCTGACGAATCTTGCGAATCCAATCCGCCTCCAACTGACTGCCACAACTACTTCTTTATTCATCCAAAAAATCAAGTGCTTGTCGGCAATGGAGGTTTCAAAGGCTCACCTGATGAGTCGGGGACTATAGAGATAGGTTATGAAATTGCTTCCGAATATTGGAATCGCGGATTTGCAACTGATGTGGCACAGGGAATGATCGATTATGCTTTCGCTCACGAGGAGGTGAAAGCAGTCATCGCTCACACTTTAGCTGAAAAAAATGCCTCGAATAGCGTGTTGCAAAAAGTGGGAATGAAGTTCATTACAGAGGTAGACGATCCTGAAGAAGGCAAGATATGGCGATGGCAAATAAGCAGGGATGAATATCATCCGACTTGAACTGTAACGCCGTTTGGCTGTTTTAGTCACTGGTTTTGGCGGTAATTTGAAGGTTCTCGGTTGGAGCATTAAATCCCACATTCCGCAGATGTGGGTGGAATTTTTTTATCAGTTGTGAAAAGTGGGAACCCCAAAGTTTTTCCGTTGAA
>NZ_JAUBPR010000090.1:0-27943 GCF_036700845.1 Microcoleus sp. S13_C5 | reverse complement strand
ATTCCGGCACTGTCTTCTCCATGTGCCTCACCTTATCAGATTTTTTTGGTTTTTGCTACCCCCGTGAACTTCTACCTGAAATGAAGTCGGTTGACATTCACCAAGGCATTGACAGCACCTTGATGATTTTGGATAGTCGGCTGAAACCAAAAGCTGATTTTCCGGGCATTAAACTCATCAAAGAATACGGAGATTTGCCCTTAGTGGAGTGCTGGGCGGGACAATTGAATCAGGTTTTTCTGAATGTTCTGAGCAATGCTATTGATGTTTTATCTGATGCAGAAAATCAAAAAAGGCTCGAAAAAGATGCCTCCAATTATACATTTTTACCTACTATCCGTATTCGCACTGAACTTTTAAGTTCTAATTGTGTATGCGTGCGAATCGCTGACAATGGAACGGGCATGACGGAGAATGTAAAAAAACGTTTGTTTGATCCGTTTTTTACTACCAAACCTGTAGGCAAAGGTACTGGCTTGGGATTGTCGATCGGCTATCAAATAGTTGACAAACATCACGGTTCGCTCAGGTGCGTATCGGCTCCGGGAGAGGGAACGGAATTCTGGATTGAGGTGCCAGTGTGGCAAGAGTCAGAACAATCTGTTTCTAAGGTTTCACCTGCGGTAGGTGCCAGTTGGAATTAGCGGGAGAAATCTCGCTTCTAGCTGAGTCTTGCTGGGTGCATCTCATATCAATTCCGGTTGCACCGTCAGGTGATTGTTGACTGTTGACTGTTGACTGTTGACTGTAGAAGGATGGGTGGAAAAACTCAATGGTTGAGTGTTAACTGTTGACTCGATTTTATTATTCCGATGCAACCGGAAACGATATCACTTTTGCAGCCAAGCTAGAAATTGGAGTTTGGAGGCAGGAGCCAGGAGGAAAGAGTCAGAATAAAGGAGGAAGAAGGAAGGAGCCAGAAGAAGTGTTTTTACAAATAGGATATGCTCCCTAATTCCTGTTTAGAAAAGGTGAACTATCCGCACTTTACTTGGGAAAGTTTCGGATTTTGCACTCTACTGTCAACTGTCAACTGTCAACTGTCAACGGTTATAGTTATTAACAAGCGCGTACTAATTTCCAGTGGAATATTGCCGAAAGCAAATATCTGGGGTTTTACCCGTCGTAACAATTTATAATTGTAGCAAGGCCAGATTACCAATTATTAACTACGATGTCTTTACAATCTATTAGCATTCCGCCCACAACGGATCGCAAACCTGTCGCTTTGATTGTCGCTTTGCATGGATGGGGTGCTAATGCTCGGGATTTAACTTCCTTAGCACCATTTTTCAATTTGCCGGATTATCAGTTTGTATTTCCCGATGCCCCCTTTCCTCATCCCCAGGTAACGAGTGGCAAAGCGTGGTATAACCTTCAAAGCAAAGACGCTCAGGGATTGGTAGAAAGCCGGCAATTGCTGAGGGAATTTTTGCTGTCTTTGGAAAGCAGCACGGGCGTGCCTTTGTCTCGCACGATTTTAGGTGGCTTTTCTCAAGGCGGAGCGATGACTCTAGATGTGGGATTGACTTTGCCCCTAGCTGGTTTAATTTGTCTGAGTGGTTATTTACACCAGATTTCACCAGTTGCTGGGAGTGTTTTGCCACCTGTTTTAATCGTACACGGTACTCAAGATACTATTGTTCCCGTTAGTGCTGCTGTGCGATCGCGCGAGAGTTTGACGGCTTGGGGAGCTGCAGTGCAGTATCGAGAATTTAACATGGGACACGAGATTCTGCCGGAAGTTATAGAGGTAATGCGAAGTTTTGTTGTAGAAACTGTGTCGAAATCTGATTAAAGGTTTAGTATATAGTATGGCGGAAGTCTCGGGCAGGGGAAAAAAATGAAAACTTTAACCAAAGCATCGCGCGATATTGCTGTACTTACTTCTCAGGACGTGGCAGAATTGGCTGTCCGTTTGGAAGTTGACGATTATACAGATCCTTTTGAGGGATTGAATGATTGGCATTTGTTGCGATCGCTTGCTTTTCAGCGGCCGGAGCTGGTTGAACCTTATCTCCACCTTCTGGATATGGAAGCCTACGACGAAGCATAGACTGAAAAATCTAGCTCAAAATTTTCGACGGAATTGAGGAAGAAGTTAGCAGCATATTTTGTTGCAGATTAAACAGATGAATTATGGATTTTACTCTGTTTTTATCTTGATTTCTTTCTTGATTCTTTTTTATGGCTGAAGGAAGAAGGAAGAAGGAAGAAAGAATGAGGAAGAAGGAAGAAGGAAGAAAGAATGAGGAGATGCGATCGGGCAATTCTCCGCAATGGTTTCAGGAATTCATCAAGTTCTCCTAACCTCGAAGGTTGCTGTATTACCAAAAATCATGAAGGGCAGACGAATTTTAATCGGCGTTAGCGGCGGGATTGCGACTTACAAAGTTTGCGAAGTAGTTTCAACTTTAGCGAAAGCTGGAGCTGAAGTTAAAGCTATTCTTACTGATGCGGCTGGGGAGTTTGTAACGCCTTTGACTTTTGCTACTCTGTGCCGTCATCCTGCTTTTACTGACAAAGATTTTTGGCAAGCAAGTCACGGGCGCCCCCTGCATATTCAACTGGGAGAATGGGCGGAAGTTTTTGTGATTGCTCCTTTGACAGCTAATACTTTGGCTAAGTTGGCGGGGGGTTTTGCTGATAATTTGTTGACTAATACTGTCTTAGCTTCTACTTGCCCAATTTTGCTGGCACCGGCGATGAATACGGATATGTGGGAACAGCCGGCGGTGCAGCGGAATTGGCGGGAAGTGTTGAGTTATCGGCGCTATCATGCTGCGAATCCGGGGGCGGGAATGCTGGCGTGCGATCGCGCGGGTGTCGGCCGCATGGCAGAACCTTATGAGATTTTGCCTCATATTGAATCGCTGTTGTATGCCAAGGGCGATCGAGATTTAGCGGGCATTAGGGTGTTGATCAGTGCGGGAGGAACGCGGGAACACCTCGATCCGGTGCGGTTTATCGGCAATCCTTCCAGCGGCAAAA
The DNA here is from genome assembly GCF_036700845.1 of Microcoleus sp. S13_C5. Lineage (NCBI taxonomy): Bacteria > Bacillati > Cyanobacteriota > Cyanophyceae > Oscillatoriales > Microcoleaceae > Microcoleus > Microcoleus sp. S13_C5. The sequence continues at coordinate 24,952 of NZ_JAUBPR010000090.1, read as the reverse complement.
TGGGTATAGGTTTGGCGCAAGCTGCACAGCACCGTGGCGCGACAGTGACGCTGGTACACAGTATAACTGGCGAATTGCCGCTCTCAGGTGTGCGGGCGATCGCAGTTGCAAGTGCACAAGAAATGCGGCAGGCGATGCTGCAATGCTTTCACGAGGCGGATTTGACGGTGATGGCGGCGGCGGTAGCGGATGTGAAGCCGGCTGAGTACAGTAGTGAAAAATTGGCGAAGCGATCGCTCCCGAATTGTTTGCCTTTGGCACCAGTAGCGGATATTGTGGCAGAGTTGGGAAAATTGAAACAGCCGCACCAAAAATTAATCGGGTTTGCAGCACAAACTGGGGATATTGTCAACCCCGCTTGGGAGAAATTGCGGGCGAAGAAACTGGATGTAATTGCCGCAAACCCGATCGATCAAATAGGTGCAGGTTTCGGCAGCAATACCAATCAAGCAATATTAATTAATGCCGCCGGGAAGCAAGTAGAAATAGCACCTTGCAGCAAGCTAGAAATGGCTCACCGATTGTTAGATTTTGTGATGGAGGGGTGAGGGCGCGATTTACTCATTAACTGGGATTAATTACTACTGGCTCGGGCGATAATTCTGATTCCCCAAAATCCGTTGATTCCGAGTCAGTGGGCAAATCAGTATCTGCGACAGTAATTTCTAGTTTAAATCCTAATGCTTCGAGCAGTGCTACCAAACTATAAATTTCCGAACCTGCACTTTCGGTCAACATCTTGTCAAGCTTTTCCCATTGAAGTTGAGCTGACTCTGATAAATTGTTGAACTTTAGCCGAGAATCTACAACGTCTTTGAGTACCATTTGGAGCAATTTAGGTTCATCGCTAGCTTCTGTCAATGTCACCTCGATATAACCTGCTGCTTCTTGGGCATTTCTCAGAGATTCGATCAGAAATTCTTGGTAACTCCTACTCGTTGGTGCTTTCACTTCTTTCATAGTCTCTCCAATATTGAATAGCTTTGCCAATATCTCGCTCTTGAGTGCTCTTGTCTCCACCTATTAGCAGAAGTACAATTGTTAGCCCGACTTGTCCAAAGTAAAGCCGATATCCAGGGGCAAAGTCAATTTTGAGTTCAAAAACTCCTTCTCCGACGGACTTACAATCTCCTAGATTACCAGTCATGACTCGCTTAAGCCTTAACCGAATCCTATTTTTGCCTGTGGTATCCCGGAGCGAGTTATACCAATCTTCAAAAGGATTTGTCCCATCTGCTCTCAAGTAGTTGCGAATTTCCCTGGGTTGTACTTCCATGATTTTATCGTACTTGATTAACAATTTCTATCGTAAGTGCGATCGGCAGTCCATTCAACAAGCAAATCATACTTAAGACAGAGGTATTCTAGAGACAAAATAGTAAACCTTGTTTGAGGAAACAAAAGTTTAAATCAAACAGGGCATTGTGAATGAATTTTAAATCGATCGCAAAAACCAATCTACTATTCGGCAGCCTGATAATTAGCCTCGGATTGCAAGCACTTCCAGCAGCAGCGCAAGCAGTCACCAACGCGCAAGTTTCCGCCCTTGTAGAAGCGCTGCGACAAGCTGCCCCGCCACAAGCCGCAAATGACGGAATGTACAGTCAGTGGCAAGTTTTACCGAACAATATTTCCCGCTGGGCAAAATTCTGTACCAAACAAGATTTAACACCGCAACAATTTGAGACCGACGCGACAAAAGCCAAATCAATTGTTACCTGTATCGTGAGCGATTTGCTGCGCGACGAATACAAAGCTAGCAGCAACAATGAATTAACCGCAGTACGCCGCGCCGCTTGCTGGTGGATGACAGGGGACTCCGCAGCTTGTAAAAGTGGCGCAACCGCTACTTATGCCGATAAAGTTGTCAACGTTTACCAGCAGCAGCGGCCTAAAAAGTAAAGTTTGTGCTGGCGGAATTTAGATTTTTTTACCGCAGATGGACGCAGATGGTTTTGTGCTGATGGACAGATAAGAGCGATTTGATATCACATTCAATTATCCTATAAGCGCCAAAGATTCTTGAGAACATTAATCAGCTCTTTCTGCCGTCGAGCCATTACTTCTGGCGTCCATTCCTCTTCCCGCAGCACTTGGGTAGTAAGTGCAAAGGGTGAAACACCTGTTTTAGTTGTGAAATACTTCTGTTTTTTCACATCAAAATCATAATTTTGTGCCAGAGTGTTTTTCGCACGAGATAGTAAAACTAAGTTGCCAAGACGATGCACATATTGATCGCGTTCTTCCTGACTAGGAAACCACTTCACCCACTCACTATTAGCACCTGGATTCTGGGGAAGTACGTGCTCGACAGTAATGTTGGAGAAGTTGTAAGATGCTTCACCTTCTGACAGAGCAGCATCTAAGCGCAGCAAAACATAAAGACGAATTTTTTGAATTAGGTAAAGGTCACTATCGAGGACTCTAAGGATATTGTTTGACTCTTCAGGAGTAAACTGGAGCGGTGAATTGAAATTGAATAAATCTTCCTCTTGCTCAATAGCAGTAAGCAATCTGCTGTAACGTTCAATGCGCTCATTGATATTAGCGCGGACAATCATTAAACCTGCGGCAAGGCGGTCTAAAGCTATAAAGAAACGCACCAAATTATCGGGCTTATTACGGTTGCGAGATAGGTAGAGAATGGCAGGTGGTATCCAGTCAAAATTATCAATTTTGTTTAACCATTTAAATAGTTGATTAATTTCCTCTGCACGCGCCTCGCTTTCATAGGTTGAGTTGTGAATTTCCGAAAAAGCCTTAGCATAAGGAGCTAAAATTTCATCAATGAATTGCTGAGGCCCAGCCGCAGGATTGATGTTTTCCTGAAACTCTTTAAGGATACTCTTGCTAATTTTTTTCTTTTCCTTAATCATGCGAATATGAGAAAACAAATCTTTGAATAACTCGCGTCCCAGATTCTCCTCGGTATCTTCCCACTTTTTAGTATATTTTTCTTGTTTGCTTTCGGGTATTTTTCCGATAATGTCCGCTTTCAAGATATCAGTTATGGAGAGATCCAATCCCCTGTTGTTCAACACAGAAAATATCCGATACGCAGAGTCAAAGTCAGGCGTAGAAACCACTACTAAGAAGCACTGGGTAATGATGAACTGGGCAAGACGTATACGGTGGGATTCGGCGATAGTCTGCAAACGTTGCAAGAATAAATGTGCATTTTCTTTAATAAGCTTCTGACTATCCATCAGCTCAGCACTGTTTAATTCTTTGAGCTTGTTAATACCACCTTCATTTTGAATATATTCCTTGAAAAAGTCTGCATCTCGCTCGCGCAAAGTCAGACGGTAACGATTAGAGATATTCGCGATTAAGCTGCCTCTTTGGTATAGATAAGTGGTCAAGTCATTGGCGTGTTCTGTTGGCAATGATGCCCTGAGAGCAGCTAGTAGTATGGTGAGACTCGTTAGACGTTGCTGACCATCTACAATTTCAGCCTTGGGCTGCTCCGATTTAATCAAAACAATGCTGCCGAGAAAGTACGGGTTGAGTTCATCAATCGTCTCGTTACCATCTCCCAAGAATGCTAGCAGGTCTTCCAGCAGTTCCCCAGCTTCCTCCTTTGTCCAAGCATAGGGACGCTGGTAGAGGGGAATGGTGAACATAAAGTCATCGCTAAAGATTTTTTTAATCGGATGTTGTTCACCCTTGATGCTTACACGGTTCATGCTTGGTTCCTGTGTTAGGTGTGGTTGGTAATTGCTTCCCGAAAGTCAATTTTCCCTGTTGCTAGAATACCATGCTCAAGCTTGGAAAGGCGAACTCTCAACTTAGCCTGTGCAGGCTGGTTTCATTCGTCCCGCTGTAGGCTTCAATCTGTGACTGAATTATTCATTTTCTGCCTGACTTCTTATCAACTTTTGCACGCTGGCTAAAGCTCGATTTAATTCGTAACTCTTTCTTTCTGAATTTTGCAAAAAAGCCTGCTGTTCTTCTTCAATCATTAACACATCCTGCCGCACCAAACCATCTAATAACTTTTGAGCAGCACCGAAACAACTATCTTTGATAAACCTGCGAAACCAAACAGGCAATTTGTGCAGCCGCAAAAACGCATTTAATGAGGTAAAGTGAATTAAATAAGCACGAGTTGCTGTCTCGCTGACCGGACAAACCAAGCAGTAAATCTTAAAGTCGCTTCCCAAAGTTGAAACCCAGTGCGGGTAAATATAGCTCACCTCCAGCGGTTCCGGGTGCAGTCGGCGCAAAGACTTAAAAAACAACTGAGAAATTGACCAAATTTTATCTATTTTGTAATAACTTTGTGCCTGATAGCGAGCAGTTACTTGATTCTCGTTTTCTTCTAAAGTATCTAAGACTGGATTGGCCCAAGCTTGCCAATCATCGTGCAAGTGTCCGTGGTACATATCCATCAAGTTTTCAATTAAAAATGAATAGTGTGCCTGACAGTCGATGACTGAAACTGTGGCAATATAATTGAGATGTTCCCACTCAGGCAAATCCAGTAAATTAGTTTTTTCTGCTTGAGTTTCGTCGCCTGGAAACAGCCAGATAAAACCGTTTTGTTCCTTGACTGGATAGGAGCGAATTTTGCAGTTAGGTAGTTTTTGATTTTCTGCTAAATAATCGACTTCGGCGCATTCTCCCCTTGCATTTAACCGCCATCCGTGGTAAGCACATTCGATTAAATCGCCTTTAACTTTGCCGTGGCTGAGTTTAACTTGCCGATGGGGACATCTATCTTCTAAAGCGTTGATTTTGCCCGCACTGTCGCGGAAAAGTACGATCGCCCGATTCCAGATTTTCGCAGCTAGCGGCTGAGTTTGCACCTCGGTGCTGCGGGCGATCGCATACCAGCGATCGAGATTAATGCCCAACTGGCGGATGTGAGTTTTTTCTCCCCTTGCAGATACCGATTTTATCGCGTTGTTTTGCATTACAAATGTTCCCAAATTACGCCCATAAAACAACCCAATTTTACAAAATAACACCCTGGAAAGCAACGACTGTAAATATTTTTAAATCGCCGTTCTGACAAATACCTGTCGCTAGCTAAATGTTTCAACCAGCTTGGCGACAGTCTAAATCTTAATAATCTTAAAGCATTGCGAAATCCGTAGGTGGAACAGTCGGGTCTAAAATCTCTCGCTGCACCTAATATGTAGCCTATTGTAGCAGGTGTTTCGACTTCCGATATATTATCTACAAAGACGATTTTTCCGTGCGGATTTAACAATTTTTTAATTGCATCGAGGGTGGCGGGGAGGTTGGGAAGGTGGTGAAAAGTGGCAGCACTAACTATTAAATCAAATTGGCGATCGAGCGCTAATTGATTGGCATCCATTTGGATGTATTCGATATTGGGGGCTGAGCGTTTTTGACGGGCTATATCTAGCATTTTTGCTGACAAATCGATGGCGACTACATGATCGTAATACTGGGCTAATTCAAAAGCAAGAATTCCCGAACCGCAGCCAATATCTAATGCTGCACCTTTGCTGGCCGATAGATTGTTACTAAAGAAATCGTTCTGGTTTTGCAAGGTGGCGGCGAAATCGTATTCTGTTGCAAAAGCATCAAACATTACAGATTTATTGCGAATTTTGCAGTTACTCTTCAGCATCTATTATTGCTTTATACTCATTCAATAATATTTTAACCGCATATCCACCCCACTCAACGCAGATATTTTTTTGTTTGCAAGCTCTGCCTTTTCTCCTCAGCGAAACCACCCCCGCAAACCGTAACTCATCTTAAAAAAAGAATGCAACTGTAGGAAGGCTCCCAACCCTTCTTGAATCAGTCATTCCCATTTCTTCAAATCTAAAATCTAAAATCTAAACTGGTAGGGCTGGGGGCGGGCTTCACCGAGAATAGCAGCCATAATTGGCGATTTATAAAGCCCGATCCGCTGCCAACCTTAGATTTTTAACACGCCTTCGGGATTCACCGTCAAGAGCGATCGCCTCTGCAAACCCTCCTGATATAAAATAGCATTAGCTGCCAACAAACCGCTGCTCACTGCCCTTTCCATTAAACCGCACGGAAACGGCATTTTTACCCAATCTCCCGCAAACAACAGATTGGGAACAGCGCAGCAAGTTTCTGGTCTTTCCGCATAACTACCGGGCGGATATCCAGAGAAATTCTTTTGATTTACCAATTCCCGGTGCAGCATATTTGCCTCTTTTAATTCCGGTACAATTTCGTACAATTCTTGCTCAAAAGTAGCCAGTACAACTTCCTGGTTGGGAAATTCCTTCTCCTTGTAACAATAAGCGTGCAGTTCCACTACACTACCGCCAGTTTTCTGATTCCACTCGATGAACTGATCCTGAATTTTGTGGTAAAGCGTGATACTGTCAGTCAGTTTGTAGCCGGAAAGCGAACTGAAATTGCTGTGTTCCCAGGGAAATTCGCGATCGAACCAAAAACGGCCCACCGCAAACGGATCGGCTATTTTCAAACTCTCGATCCGGCTCTGCACCTGCGGATTTACCTCACCGCTGGCCAAACTAAACAAATGCTGCATCCCCGGAACATCTGCCGCCAAAACATAATAATCAGCCTTCAATGTTTCTCCCAAATTTTGCGGCTGTGATTGGTTAACCGCTGCTGCTAACTGTATTTCATCTGCTTTTTCATCGACTACCTTAAATCGAGGCAAATCCCGCTGAGCAGGCCCGCTCACAACCCGCCCTTCGGCATCAAAAACTGCCCCGTGACAAGGACAGTGAAATTGACCGTCGTTCTGTTTCTGAACTGTGCAGCCTTGGTGAGTGCAGCTCAGAGAAATTGCCTCTTTTCCCGATGGTGCGGCGGCAAATACGCTGTCTCCAGCGCCGAAATATTCGGTAGAGTGGCTGTCAGTTAACAGCGCGTTTCGCTTCACCCAAAAAGGTATTTTACTTTGCACGTCTCCAGACTGGTAACTCAGAGAATCTATCTTGCCGTTTTCCCAGCGAATCTCACTGACTGCGACATCTGTTAATACTTTGCCGCCTTTGCTTTCAATGGCTCTGGCAATAGGCTGCACCAAACTCGTGCCCATATCTTGTCGCGTACCGTTGAATGCCAAACCCTCTGGATTTCCAAAAAAGTAAAAGTGAAAAAACTGCATTAATTCTCCCGCGCTCAATTCATCGGGAGCGTTGAGACTGGACTTGGCAAAAGGCAGAAAATACAAGTCATAAAGCCCGCGCGGAAACTCACCTTTTACCCAGTCGGCAACTGATATATTGTCGAGACGATCGAAAGTTTTTTGAGTTTGAAAACCGCCAATTTCTCGAAACACTTGCCAGTGAGCCGGTTTTGTAAGATTGATTCCCCACTTGAGCCGATTGGGAGAAGATATCCCCAAATCAACTATATTCCAGGGAAAAGCTGAATGGTTGGGACGGAAAACTTCGGGTTTGTATTTGCCGTCTCGAAACAGAACGGCGTAGGATTCTAAAGATACAAAATTATCGCTAATTTCTAGTTCTTCAACCACACTTTTGAGGTTGTAGTATTGCGGAAAAAAACCGTGGAAACCGTGTTCCATCATAAAAGTTTCGTTTCCAACTTGAATCGGCCAACTAGCAATTTTGCCACCGAGTTGGGGCGATTTGTCGAGCAATGTTACGGCGAAACCCCGCTGGGAGAGTTCGTAAGCACAGGCGAGCCCTGCCAAGCCTGCCCCTACAACTGCAACGGTTTTGCGCTGATTTAGCATTCGCGGCAAGTCAATAGAATCTTGCACAAAAACGGTGGGCTCTGGCTTGGAAAATCGAGAGTAGCCCAGCAGCCCTCCTGCAGCACCGACTCCAAGGAATTTGAGGGCGGTGCGTCGAGAAACTGGTTGGGATAGCGGTGAATTGGTTGATTGACTCATCAGCGGTACGCGGTAACGGGCTTTAAACACAAATACGCCATAAGGCATATATCATAGGCCGAAAGCAGGATATGTGAAGAAATACTAAGACACATTCCCCAGTCCGATCGCGATCGCGCCGTCCCTAGGGCGATCGGACACAATCTATCTAAGGTATGATGTCTTTTGGGTTAATGTTAATTGATGTTAGGCCCGCTACACCAAGACCCAACTGTAAAACCCATCACCTAAAACCCTATACTTATTACCCGTGACAGTTAAACTATTGTGGAAATTGCGCCGCCGAGAGTTTCTTAAAGCTTTCTCAATCGGCTTAGCAGCCCCTTTTTTTTATAACAGCGCAGCACCTTCTCAACACTATTCAAATTCCGAAAAAAGTGCGTTAGCGAAGCCCTCGAAGAGGATCGCCACCAATCCCATAGCCAGAGAAAACCAAAAAGCCGGCACCGCCGACTGGGAGTTAGAAAATCCTGCCACCAAGCGAGAAATCGAAGGTTACGCCTCTTTAACCAGCGTCAATGTCGGCGGCGAAATTAAATTATTTGTCAACACGAAAGAACCCAATTATACCATAGAAATATTCCGCACCGGATGGTATGACGGACTCGGCGGGCGGCGGATGAACGACCCAATTATTCGCAAGGGAACCAGACAGCCTCCGCCGATAGAAGATGAAGCATCGGGACTGATAGAATGCAATTGGAAAGACCCGTATATTTTGCGAATTCCCGATCGCACCGATGACTGGATAAGCGGCATTTATTTAGCCAAACTAACCGCCAGCCGAACTGGAAAGCAAAGCTATATCATATTTGTAGTCCGGGATGACGATCGCAAATCAGACATTTTATTTCAATCCAGCGTCACCACTTATCAAGCCTACAACAATTGGGGCTACAAATCGCTTTACCGCTGGAACAGTCAGGCCAAACAAGCCTACAAAGTTTCCTTTAATCGGCCCTATGCCATGAGTCCCAACCGCAAAGCCAGTTACGGCCTAGGTGCGGGGGAATTTATAACAAATTTTCAGCCAAAAAGGAGAACTTCGAGTGCTGGTTGGGAATACAATATGGTCAGGTGGCTGGAAAAAGAAGGCTACGATGTTACTTATGCCACCAACATCGACACGCATTTTAATTCCCGATTGCTGTTGTCTCACAAAGCATTTTTGTCTGTAGGTCACGACGAATATTGGTCGCGAGATATGCGGGAAAATATAGAAGCCGCTAGAGATGAAGGCGTCAGTATCGGCTTTTTTGGTTCCAATATTTGCTACTGGCAGATTCGCCTAGAACCCAGCCGGATTACCGGCGAAGTAAACCGAACTGTAGTTGCTTATAAAGAAATGGCCGATTTAGACCCTCTGGGCGGATTAAAAGGAGAACTTGGTGCCGTTAATTCCCCGGTAGGCATAGCTGCAGGCGGGCAATTAAACTACGGCATCGACAAACCAGAACGCGCTGAAATAGCAACAAATAATCATAAATCTCCAGCACTTCATTCTTTAGTAACAACTCGCTGGCGAGACCGCACTGTCGGCAGTCCCGAAGATACTTTAATCGGCGTCATGTACGAGACATTTCAAGTTAATTCTGATATTGTCATTGATGAAAATGCCCCCGGTTGGCTGCTAGAAAAAACTGGGGTAAAAAAGGGAGACAAGTTGCCGGGACTGTTGGGTTATGAAGTCGATCGAATGTTTGGCAATGCCCCTAAAAATATAGTTCGGGTCGCCCATTCTCCATACCCTCACGGCGGGGGCACTCGGTATGCTGACATGACGATTTATACAGCAGATTCTGGCGCGAAAGTATTCGCCACCGGTTCGATGCAGTGGGCTTGGGGATTGGACGATTACAATGCGCCACAGTTGCGGCCGCCAGTTTTAAATGCCGGATCTCAGCAGATAACGCGAAATGTTTTGGCAAAGCTGTTAAGTTGTGGTCATTAGTCAGTTGTTAATTGTTATTGGTTATTTGTAAGATGAATACCATCGGGTGGAAAAATTGGTTTTTATGGGCAGGATTGACGGCTTTTTTTTGTTGTTTACAAGTACCTGTTTCTTATAATTCAAGCTAGCAGTCAAACTGAAATATTCCGTCGCCAAGTTGTCGCAGCCCAAAATCTACAGTCAGCCGGACTCTACCGCCAAGCTTGCAATACTTTGAACCCACTTTTAGAGCTAGCTGATTTTAATTGTTTCAACTTAATTAACCAGCAAATATCTCCTCGATAAAAAGCAATAATTGAAAATTTATCCGAGACTGAAATCGCCGCATATGGGTTAATAAATTTAGGCGATTTATTGCGGCTAACTGGTGCTTTTAAAAATTCACAAATCCTAGAACACCCGAACTCAAGAAAAACCCTCAAATTGAAACATTAGTATTTGTACTGGACGGAAATTTGCGGAATATAACAATGAGAATGCTTTACAACGGGAAACCCGAGAAGTATTTAGTTGAAGATAAATATGCGATCGCCATGAAGCCGCGCCTCCCAGTTTTTGCACCTCAACCGCTACAACATAAACTAAAAGTCTTCGTCGGCGGCATAAATGAACCCCAAAATATTGACGGTAAAAACTTCTTTCTCAGGTCGGTAGTTGTGAATTTTCCTACAAATGCGCCACATCAACTTGTGTAGGGCTTCTGCACAAAATTTCTGATAATTTGCGGAGGAAAACTTAGTAGTTTAGGGACAGTTAATGATTTTATATTTTTCAACCTCCGTGATTAATTTGGTCATAGCTTGCTGTCGCCCTCAAGTTCGAGACTGATGATTTTTAGCAGCTATAGCTAGCTGTTTGAACCCATCGTCAATTTCATCGTTAGTAGGCATCTCTTGTTCCAAGGATACTCAGAAAAATTTTCTCTAAGCAGCGATGCAGCCCGCCGGACTTCAGCTATTTCTCCGATCGAGATCGGCGGGTGCGGTTACATCCTCCTGCATAGCCCTCTATTCCTTTCTCAGCCGGAATCTGCCATTTTTATGCAAAACTTCTTCATAATTTATAAAACTTTACATAAATCGCGAATTTCTTGGCGTGGAATCTCTGTTGCGGCTGGTATCCACACCCTACGGTAGATATTGGGCGTTGGTCTTGAATACTATAATCGTGCGGCGATCGCCAGCACAGTCAAAATTCCCACCCACATCCAAACTTTTCTCCACTGCTGCCACCAACGGCGCCCTTAACCGCCCCCAAATCATGCACTACCAATCCCAGCAGCAACGCCAAAAACACACGACTCAGAAAAAAATTAAAAAAGCTATTTTTTACTGTTTGATAGCAATATTTTTCTGCTGGAGTACCGCGAACCTCGCTACAATTGCCCAAAACACAAACCAGGGCGGGCTTAACGGGCAAGAAATGAGAAATTTGCTCGATCGGGGCAACCTCACTGAAGCTGTAACCAGAATCGAACAAAACTGGGAAGAAGACTATCAAAAATACTTTGAACAAGACTTTGCAGCCCGTGCGAAAACCGCCGAAGCAATATCAAAAACTCTCTCCCGTCTAGCAGTTCAAACAAAGAAAAAACCAGCTTTAATTTATGCCATCCCCCGCACCGACCAACTAGAATTAATCTTAATATTACCCGCTCACCCGCCCATTCTCCGCAGTGTCCCCGAAGCCAAACAAGAGAAACTGCTCTCAGTAGTCAAAGAATTCGGCAGCCAAATCACCAACCCCGTAAAAATCAACACCACCAGCTATCTAGCACCAGCCCAACAACTCTACAAATGGATAGTTGCACCCCTAGAAATAGATTTGCAAACAGCAAAAATTGAAACCTTGCTGTTCTGCGTCGGCGCAGGTTTGCGAACCGTACCCCTAGCAGCAATGCACGACGGAAAGCAATTTCTGATCCAAAAATACAGCCTCTCCCGCATCCCCGCCTTCAAACTCACAGACAGCAATTACACTGACCTCAGAAACGCGCAAGTCCTAGCAATGGGAGCATCAGATTTCGCAGAAACGGCGAACAAAGAACCGCTGCCAGCAGTTCCATTAGAACTAGGCGCGATCGTTCGACAGTGGCCCGGTCAATCGTTTCTCAACCAAGACTTCACCATAGTAAACTTGCAATCCCAGCGACTGCAACAAAAATACGGAATCATCCACCTTGCCACGCACGCCGAATTCCGGCCAGGAACCCCAAATAACTCCTACATTCAATTTTGGGACACCCAACTGGGTCTCGATCAAATGAGAGATTTAAAATGGAACAATCCGCCCCTCGAACTATTAGTATTAAGCGCTTGTAGAACCGCCTTGGGAGACAAAGAAGCAGAACTCGGATTTGCAGGTTTAGCGCTGCAATCAGGAGCAAAATCAGCCCTCGCCAGCTTGTGGTACGTGAGCGATGCGGGGACTCTCGCCCTGATGACAGAGTTTTACCAGCAGTTAAAAATCAGCAGGCAAAACGACCCTCCAATCATTAAAGCTGAAGCTCTCAGGCAAGCACAAATTGCCGAGATCGAAGGCAAAGTGACGATCAAAGGCGGTCAACTGCGAAGTTCCCGGGGTGAAACTCCCTTGCCCCCGTCCATCCCCAAACTCGACAGCAAAGATTTATCCCATCCGTATTATTGGGCAGCATTCAGCATGATCGGCAGTCCTTGGTAAGTGGGCCTCTTGACCGACAGTGGTGATAGGCTATACAACATAAGTAATTTAATATCTGTAGCTGTCGCTCAACAAACCACCACCAACCTGTGACGAATCAAGCGGGAGCCTTCAAGGGGAAAGAAAGATGAAAAAATTAGAATTTTTGCTACAGAAAGAAGGCGATCGCGCCTGGTTGCCCCTAGAAACCTCCGACGTGGAAATTCTAGAAGGTAAATACCGCGTGGTTGCTCGCATTCAGCACCCCAACACCGACATCGAAATTCGCATTACCCATACCTCCTTCGACCCAGGGGCGCAGCGGAAAGTCCAAAGCCGATCGGCCCGCACCAACCCCGAAGGATTAGTCGTGATCATTCCCTACACCAGGCTCAAACCCGGACTGTGGGAACTCTCTTGCTTGCCAGATCCCAAAGCAACACCACTAAAACCTTGGCAGTACGGCGTTCAGTTGGAAGTATTGCCCGCAGAATCGGAAACCTCCGAACCCCTACCGCCGATCGACCAAACCGAACTGGCAACTTCCCCTACAGCACCACAAATTGCAGCACCGGTCGATCGCCCCGCACCACAAATGGCAGCACCGGTCGATCGCCCCGCACCAACCCAAATCCCAGCAGCCGATTCAGCACCGCAGCAGACCAAAATCTACCAATTCCCCATTCCCCAAACCCCCGAACCCAAACCGGGCGTCCAACTCGAACTCGTCCTCGATCAAGAAACCTTCGTCACCCAACTCGGTCGCCCCTTAATCATTTCCGGCAAAATCGACATTCCCCAACCCCCCCAACAAAGCAGAAAAACAGCAACTCTCATCCCCGAATCCGAAGCGATAGAACTCAAACAACTCATCGGTTCAGCACAACTGCAAATTTACCTGCGCGACCCCCAAACCTCAAAAATTCTCGCAGAAATCCAGCAGCCGATGCCAGAACAAGTTCCCCCCTGCATCTTTGCCTGCGTCACCTACATCCCAACCGAGTGCAAAAGCCGCCTAATTTTAGGAGAAGCAATTCTCAGCAGCGGCGGTGTCACCCTAGCCACCAAACTATTCACAATTACAGCTCGTTTAGAGCACCTTCTACAGGAAATTAAAGACAATTTCATCGAAGAAAAGCATCAAGCCGAACCCTCCCCAACTGCCTCAAAACCGTCTGGAAGCGCCAAAAATATATCCTTCCTCAAGCTAGTAGAAAAATCCTTAGACCCTCCATCCCCCGCCGAAGTCCCAACCACTGAAGCCTTACCCCCTCTACTGGCTTCGCGTCACACCCCAAGTGGAGGCGGTCTAGAATTGCCCGCATTCGGTAACAAACTGCCCGACAGCAGCCGATCGCAATTGCTGTCGGAAATCTCCAATTCGCCCCGAACGGTCGCAGAGTCGATCGACCCACAAACCAAACCATCAGACATCCCTGCTTCCCCTAAAACAGCGGAAATCGGAGCGATCGACCAAAACCCCGAAAACAGCCCCCAACCCGAAACAACAGCCCCAGAAACCCCGCCAGTACCCACAAAACAGGCATTTCAAACCTTAAACGTCCAAAATAGATTTTGGTCGCGACTGAGTTCCTTAGCCAGCAACGGCGAATCTCCCGAATGGCTGAAAGCAACCACCCTGTCGCCAACTCAAAAAGCCGCCGCCAATAGCAGCGACGAAATTGCCGTTGTGGAAGAAAGCAGCCCAACCCAGCAGCAACCCGAAACCAGCCAAACAAATTCCGACCCCAAATCTACTAGCCCGGAAGCCAGAGAATTTGTGGTTTTTGACGAGCCCCCGCAGCCGAAACAAGTTGCTCAAAAAACCGCAACTGTCGCAGCAGAAGTAACTCCCCCAACTCCCTACGTTTTGCCCGAAGACGAGTTAGTACCGATGCCCATTTTGGAATTGCCCCGCGGCGAAATCATCGCGGGCCAGGCTGTAAAAGTGCAAGTGCAACTCCCGGAATTAATGCCCCGGATTTATGTGAAAGTTTGGGTGTACGATCGGCAAACCTATCTAATTCTGGACGGGCCGCGCTGGATTACCGAATTTAAAGCTAACGGGTTAGGGAATGTTCGAGCAAGTATCGAGTTAGAGATTCCCTACGGCTGCATGGAAGTCGAATTTGAGGCGATCGCCGTCGAAATGCAAACTCAGCGGGAAAGCCACAAAATAAGCGTTCACCGCCAAGTTTTACCCCCAGCCGGGCCAAGTTTGCCCCTCGAAGGGTAACCCCCAATCCGCGTGCATCCCCGTTTATCCGCTGATATCTGCGGTTAAAAAATCCTACTTACTTCCGGGCCAACTGCCGAAACTTCTTCTTAAACTTATTCTTATACACGTAGAGCGATCGCTGTAAATCCTCAACTTGCAGCGACATCTCGGCAGCCAAACCCGTGCGGTTCCAAACATCCTCCTGACACTTGCGACGGCAAAAATTCATCGGTTCCGAGTAAACTTTCCCACTAGATAAACTTGGCTTGGGCCCGCACCAGTGAATCACAGTCGCCTGAGTGGGATCGCCCCCAGGCCCGCTTGACTCAACCGGAAACCGTTTTCTCAGCAAATCCTGGTCAAAATCCGGCACCAACAACTGCATATCCACATTCTGCACCCGCAGTTTGCCCTCTTGAGCGGCGCGGAAGACCATCAGGTTAAAAAAGCCCATGTCTCCATACTTAAATATCTCTGGATGTTCATCATTAAAATCCAGAATCTTTCTATACTCCTCTAAGCTGAAAACACCTCGCTTCCCAAAGAATGTGCCTGGACAGACATAGCGAGAGCGATAGTCTTGCCAACGAAAATCTGGAAAATACTTTTCGACTCCCGGAATGTCAAAGAAAAATTCCGTGATATCCGCATCCGAGTAATCCTGACAAGGCTGGTCAATAATAAAGTCGAAGTCTTGAAAATTAGCCAATTTGAGGACATCTCCCCAAACAATTGTATCTGCATCCATCACGAGAAAATTTTGCCAAGGACTTTCCCAAAAGGGAATCATATGACTTTTTCCCCAACCAAAGCTTCTTTTTCTCAGAAGTGGCTCAGAGACGCTATCGTGATTAATGACGCGCACTCCGTAAACTTTTTCTAGGGGAAGCACGGAAAACGTACCGTCAATCAACAGGCAGATGGGAACATCTCCCAGGAAATATCGGATGCTAGCACAGCAACCCTTTGCAAACAAATAATCTTGGTCGCAGCAAGCAATAATAACACCAAAATCTTCCATAAAACCTCACTTTTTCACTAATACCAGTTACCCAAAATAATCCAAGTGTAGGCAAGCTCCCAACCTTGATATCATCAGTTACTCCCAATTTTTTAAGCAAAAATGGTATAACTTGCTTACCCCCAGGGTTTGGTTTTTTTTCTGACAGCAGCTCTATTTTCGAGTTCTGCTTTTTCGCCAGCTTAGCACTAAACTCCTGCGATCGTCCGTAGGCAAAAACATCGTTAAAACCTCTAGGAATCATGGAGATAGTGGTCTGTCAAGCCACTGAACTTTCCTTTCGCCAACAGCAGGTCAAGCACCACCAGTTGCAGCCGCACTCAAACAACAAAAAAGTTGTGTTAAAATAGCGGGAAATTAAACCCGCCGACGGTTAGTCTCAAAAACGGCGATCGTCCTGGCAACTCCCGACGGCAGCGGGCATCAAAAAACCAAAATTTGTCAAGCCTGAACTTTGGTTTGGATCGACTCAATCTACCAGCCTTTAGCTCTCAGTTCCCCACTCATGGCGGGAAAATAGCCCCTGCCGGGTGGCGAGGTTTAAAGTTAGGTTAAAAAGCTTGACATTATAGGATATAAAGCTGTATAAGGGATGCGACAAGCAGCCACAATCCTACCTATAACTGTCTGTTAAGTCTGGCGTAACCGAGGACTCTGGGCAGTTGTCAGTTAGAGGCAGATTGTTGTCGAACCTGTAGAACCAGTTGTCGCTCGCCCGCAGAGCAACTCGAGCAAGTCGGGCGATCGAGAGATGAAATTAGCACGTGATGGTATAATCAATTGTAATGTAATGTGGGCTTGACCTGAATTGATGCCTGGGCAGTATAAGGGATCAGCTCCCTACGTTCAAGCAGAAGTAGACACGCCTACTGTGAATCAACTGTGAGTCCACAGTTATGGATAGGTTCTATTTTGGCAGTTATTGTCAACAGGCAAGCAACCACAAAAATTAGCAGTTGGGAATTGCTGCTCGTCGAGTTGAATAGAGTGTGAAGGTGTGAGGAAAATGAACAGAACTTTTTGGAATTTACTGCTAGTATCCCCGGCAATTCTGGGGCTATCATCAGTCATGAGTGCCAGTGCGATCGCCGCCGAAGTGACCGCAACCGCTGAAGCCAACCAGCTAGCTACAGCTCAGTCATCTGAGTCAAAAATTGCAGAAATAGTTGCAGAACCAGTTGCAGCAGCCCCTGCTGCCCCAGAAAAGCTGGCTTTAAACAACAGCGTCGAAGCGCCCCAAACCCCGGTCGCCAACTCCGCAGACGCTGAAAAACTGGCAAAAATTGAACCAGACACCAGCGCAGCAGCACTGCAAACAACAGTGCAAACAACAGGGAGCGACATCGAGTCAGCAGCCCCAAGCGCTCCGGCCAGCACCGCAGCAGCGACTGAACCCCTGGCAGCAGCAGGCACAGCCGAACCGTCACCCCAAGCATCAGACTTGGCAGTGCAAAGCAGCCAGAGCTACACCCCTGCGAAAATTGAAGTGCCAGGAGTCGCCAGCACCCCAGCTACTAAAGTAGAAATTGCTCAGACAGCACCCGCCGGAATGGGCGGCCCGATCGTCCCTGTCGCTCCCCAAGCGCTGCCGGCCCAACCATCCGGAACCATGTCCCAGGTGACATCAGTCTCTCAGCTCTCTGACGTGCGTCCGACAGATTGGGCATTCCAAGCGCTGCAATCCCTAGTCGAACGCTACAGTTGTATCGTAGGTTATCCCGACGGCACCTACCGCGGCAACCGCGCCCTGACTCGCTACGAATTTGCAGCCGGCGTCAACGCTTGCTTAGACAACATAACCAAACTAATTGGGTCAACAGGTAACTTAGTTACCCGAGACGACTTAGCCATCCTGCAACGCCTGCAAGAAGAATTTGCAGCCGAACTCGCTACCCTGCGCGGACGAGTAGACGGCCTAGAAGCTCGCACCGCAGAACTCGAAGCCAACCAGTTCTCCACCACCACCAAATTGGCTGGAGAAGCCGTTTTTGCCGTCAGCGACACCTTCGGAGATGGTATCGGCCTTCACGACGACAAAACGTCTACCAACTTCGGGTACCGGGTGCGCTTGAACTTATTGACAAGCTTCACCGGTCGAGACTTGCTCAGAACCCGCTTGCAAGCAAACAACGTCGCCAACTACTCAGCAAAAACCGCTACGGGTACTAACATGGCTCGCCTAGCCTTTGATGGGGGTGATAACAGCCAATTCTCACTAGACGAAGTGTACTATCGTTTCCCGCTGGGTGGGGCTACAGTCTTTGTCGGTCCTAAAGGACTTGACCTGGATGAAATTGCAGAGACGGTAACACCCTTTAACTCTACGGGTACTGGTGCAATTTCCAGATTTGGAGTTCGTAACCCTGCCGTATTCCGCGGGCCGCAGGGAGCTGGCGCAAGTGTGACTTTCAACTTGGGCAGCCTCCGAGCTACTGCAGGCTATCTCGCCGGCGACAGCGATGCTCCCAACCCCGCAGAGGGCAGGGGCGTTTTCAACGGTTCTTTCAGCGCTTTGGGTCAGATAGGCTTTTTTAGCAAACCGTTTGATTTGGGCCTGACTTACACCCGCAAATACAATCGTGCAGGCGATGTTGGCGTCATGGGTGGCACGGGCAGTTCTTTGGCTAACCAGCCTTTCGGTCAAGCACCCACTGGATCAGATAACTATGGCGTGCAAGTTAACTTCAAACCCAGCAGGCGCTTTCAGATTGGTGGCTGGTACGGTTATACAAAGGCTGAACAACTGCGAGGGGGCAAGAATGACGCTACCATCCAGAATGGTGCTATCACTTTGGCCCTGGCAGATTTTGGCCGGCAAGGCAACCTCCTCGGTTTTGTCTTCGGTGTACCTCCAAAAGTTACTGAAAGTGATGTCGCCAGAAACCGCAACACCTCTTATCACTTAGAGGGTTTCTATCGCTTCCAAGTCAATGACTTTATTTCGGTGACACCGGGCGTTTACGTGATTCTGAATCCCGAACACAACAACAGAAACGACGATATCTGGGTCGGACTCCTGCGTACAACCTTTAGTTTCTAAGGTTTCTAGAAATCTAGTTACAGCTAAAAGCGGCAGGCGACTGCCGCTTTTATTTATTGGTCATCAGTTGATCGATTTTAGATTTTAGATTTTAGATTTTAGATGGTCAACAGTGAACAGTCATCAGCCCAGAGTTAACAGTCATCAGTCATCAGTCAACAGTCAACAGTTCACAAATTATGAATTTTGGCGACAAATCCCGAATACGGAGGTGTAGCCGTGCAGAAATGTGCTACCGCCGACGGGCCCAATTTCGCCATTGCAGAAAAAGCCACTCAGCGGGATGTTTTTGAGGTATCGGCCAAATAGTCGGGAGTCAAAGTTCGATTGGCCGTAAAGCCCTTCGCCGCGCCCCAGACAAGAGAACATCAAGGCACCGGCGCTGGATGTACCGCTGTACTGGGCGGCCCGTTGATAGCGATCGAGCAGCATTTCTAGGTCTTCTGCGGAGGTGCGCGCGTCCCGCAGGTGAAATTGGATGCGCTGTCCGGGACGGACTCGATCGCCGATCGCAATTGCTCCCACTTTCGGATCTACTCCCAATAGATTGCGGATTAAAAAATCTCCCGGCTCTAATGTCAGCTTGAATTCATCGCTAACTAAGCCTACAAATAACGAGTGCTGAGCTAATTCTCGGTCTTCTTCGCTCAAAGTTTGAACTAACTCTCGCAAAGCCTCTAAGGGCGAGCGCTCGATGCCCCCGCTGCCGGTATCGTCGGTTTGTTCTTCGAGTTTCAGCAAAATATTGCGATCTCCTTCCGTCACCCGATAAGGATGCCCGATCGGCCTGCAGCCTTGAGCTACGATCGTTTCCAAAACTATATTGCCGCTCAAAGCTACCCCAACCGTCCCTTCTCGGTAAAGCTGATAGTCGCAAAACAGCGCCGCGCCCCTGCCCGCACCGTCCCCCCCGGCGAGTCCCCCTACCTTTGCCGCGCCCGGATAGGCATAATCTAGCCCTTGTAGCAAATCGTTAATTTTTGCGGAAAAGGGGTCGGCCAAGATGATGAACTGCGGTTCTTCCGGGGCCGGCACGCCCAAGAGATCCACCCAAGTATCCGGGGGACTATCTAAGTCCGGCAGTTCTTCTGCACCGACGTGAAAAGTTCTGACATTCACTCCCGGTAAGCGCGCCAGACTCAGGCTGACTGCCGGAGATCCCTCGACTTCTTCGGTGAGGCCGCCCCGGTTCGTGCCGATGACTCCTCCCCCGCCACAGCCCAGGATCGCGGGTACTGGCAGCAGTTCTCGGAGTAAAGGCATCAGCCGAGAATACTCGCTGGCAAAGGCAGACGAGATAAATATCAGCGCTAAATCAGCCGGGCCTTCTAGGTCGCGATTGGCTTGTTCTATAACTTCTTTGAGGGCGGATTCCAAAGAGGGACGGGTTGATAAAGCGCTGACCCATTGCATTTGGTTTTGGGTGTACATAAGGCAAACTTCTCTATAAAACTATCTCTATACATTAGGCTAACCGGAACTGGCCGCTGGGGGGACGCTATTCTTGGGCGATCGATTCCCCATGGATTGCCGTTCTTGTGTTAACATAAGTTAACATGAGTGTCCCATTAATCTGTTTAGTGTTAAATGCCGTATTCAGCTAAATCTTAAAAGATAAAGCTCAATACAGTTTGACACACCAACTTCGTGTAATGTTTTCATCAAAAGTAAGGTCAGCTCGACCTACATTGATGCCTGTGAACTCTTCCCCCGCCGACGGCGTAGAGTAAAGCAGGAACTAGAGACGGGCTGCGATCGCAGTTATGGATGGTTTCTATCTGGGCTGCTGCAACAGCAGCGCATCTCAAGCTATTATTAGCTGGGGTCGCCAGACCGAAACAGCAAATCCAACCCAAACTAACATCCAACAAGAAAACCTTTCTTACTTAATAAGGTCAATGACCCAGGTCTAAAGACACTGGGCTTCTAGCCTAAGACTTAAACCACTCTTGACTAGCCTAAGACTTTAGAGGTCTACGTTTTTTGAGTTATGACACCAAGCGGCTGCTTAGCTAGTCCCTTGCTCTGTCGTTAACGGTTAAACATCTTTATTTGGGTTAAGGACGTGCCGTTAGCCGAACAAGCTCACTAAACAAAGGCGCGTGCTAACATTACCTAGAAATAGGTCGGGGACAACCATATTCTCCTACACTTTCATACCAACAAGCTTTATGACAACAACACCCCCAGGCAACATCCAAGAAAAAATTGAAGAAGAACTAGAAAGCGCTCGTACCGTCTGTGACCTCAAGGGCGCCACTTCCGGGGAATGCGCGGCGGCGTGGGACGCAGTTGAAGAACTGCAAGCAGAAGCTTCCCACCAAAAGCAAGTCAAACCTAAGAATTCTTTTGAAAAATTTTGCGACGACAATCCTGACGCTGCTGAGTGCCGCATCTACGAGGAATAAACGAGCCATTTAGCTCTATGCCTTGCCTCCCGCGCCGAAATCTAACTTTTGGCGCGGGAGAATTTTATTTTAGGGGTTGAGCCTTGAAATAATGGTGAGATTTGCCCTCTATCCCAATACGGTTCAAATCCGCCAGCTTCCCCCTCGCCCCCCTTGGGGGACAAGAATTTGCTCTTGCGTCCCCCAAGGGAGGCGAGGATGGGAAGGAGAGATCTCAGGAATAAACGAGTTTTAACTCAAGGGTATTGCCGTCTATCGTGTCTCAAGTACCCTTCAAAGCGCGCCAAGTACCTTAGAAAAAATAGCAGCAACAAAACATTAAGACCGTGTTCTGGTTGCTGATTTTTTAGCATTTTTGTAGTAAAATTTGTGACAAATAAGTGAGTATATTTTCCCAAAGATGTTGAGTCTTTTATTGGCAGCCACCGGGCCTTGGTTTCAACCGCTAGTCTGGATGGATTACCGGTTGTCTGTGTTATTAACAATTTCGATCCCGCTGGTAGTGCTGATTTGGGCTGTTGTGGCAAAAGCTGAGGCGATCGTCCGTTTGTCGATTATTTATTGGCGGGTGGCAAGTTTGCTGGCAATTACACTTTACCTGATGATGGCTGCGCTGCCTGTGAGCTTTGTATCGTCGGTGATTGGGAGGGCTTTAATTCCTGCTAGTTTGTGGTTTTGGGAGGATTTAAACGAAGAAATTGCCGATCGACCGCAGTCGCCCCTGAAACTGGCTTTTACAGCTTGGCGGTGGGCGATTACTGTTTACAGCGGTTTGGGCGCTCTAGCTCAACTTCCCTTCTTAAGCTGTGCTTTTAAATCTCAAATTCAGGTAATTGACGAACCTTTTTGCCGCGTTTGGTTAGACCCACCTTGGCTCTATAAACAAATGTTTCACCCTACGGCAACCCCTCAATTTTTGGGATTGTTGGGTCTGATAGGTTTAGTAATCTATGTAATTTACTTGTCATACTTTGTGCTTATTCGATTAGGAAAACAAGGGAGATCAGCTACCGGAAATTAAGTTAATTTTAAGTACGTATTTGCCTCCTAAATAGCAGCTAAAGTCTTCAACAAAAAACTCAGAAATCCCAAGCAAAAAAAACCGGGGCGCATCTAGGACAAAATCAAACTAACAGGAGGGTGGCTGAGATGCCCTCCCAAAACGGATACAAGCCGTCGACTCCAGTCGTGGAGATCTAAAAATTTTAGACTAAGGTTCAAGCTTCCAGATTCATCTGTGGAGGAAATCTAAAATCTAAAATCTAAAATCTAAAATCGACTGACAGCAATGTTATTGGGAAAGACTGTGATGGATAGCAAACAAGCCTACTTACAGTGCTTAGAAAAGCTGATTTGGGCGCTCGATCGCCTGGAAGCAAAAGTCGAACCAAGTGAAGTCGCTCGGATTGCCGAACTGATTGTTCAGCCGATGATGGGGCCCTGGCGGTTTTTTCACACTCCCGAACATATTTTTGAGGTGGGGGGAGATGAAGACGCGATCGAGGTTTTGGCAGCTTTATTTCACGATACCGTGTACGTGCAAGTCGATCGCAGCATTAACTTTAACGTCAGCTACTACATCACTCCTGTTGCAAAAGAGGTTAACAAACAACTACAAATTCGGGATCAATCTGAACTACCGGCGGATGCTATCTTCGAGATGGTAATGCTGGTATTCAATTTTGTACCGGGCGAAGTCCTCAATCCTTTCGCCGGACAAAACGAATTTCTCAGCGCTGTGGTAGCAGCAAAAGCTCTAGAACCATTTCTAAAACGCGAGCAATTGCTTCAAATTGCAAGCTGCATTGAAGCAACAATCCCGTTTCGCGCCCCCGAGTCCGGAGTAACAGTAAGCCAGCGCCTTTATGACCGCTTGCAAGTAATAAATAGCCGATTTAACCTCAGTTTGACTGATGAGGAAATGCGGGGAACGGTCAAAAAAGCTGTGCGAATTTCTAACCGGGATGTGATGAGTTTTGCTCACCAGAGTTCAGCCCATTTTTTGGCAAATACCTGGAATTTACTGCCGGAAACCAATCACAATCTCATCTGCTGTGGTTTTTACACGATTCGCGACTACCGAGTTGCGTTGCTCAAGATGGAAGGTTTTCTGAATTATCTCAAGCCAGAAATAATTTTCCGGCAGTTTGAGGGATATCCAGACGATCGCACCTATCAGTGCTGGGAAACTACTGCTAAGTACAATCTCGAAATTGCGAAGCTTTATTTGGGGTGCAAACTGCCTGCTCTAGCTCTGCTAGAAGCTCTTTCTTCAGATTTGGGGATTGAGGTTTCTCTCGCGATGATGATGGGAGGAATTCCGGAGCAAGCTCCTAACTGCGTGCGCCTGGAAAGCTTTTTTCCCGAAATAGACAAACCTTACAAACCTAAAATTAGTTTAGAAGCGGAAGTATTGAATTTATTAGAAAATGGGCGGGCTAAAAGCACTTCTAATACCGATTTGGAGAGTTCGCCCCTGACAACGTTTGTGGTAAAAGTTGTTGGCTTTAACGAAATGCGCTATCAGTGCGATCGAGCTAAGGAATTTTTTCGAGAAAATCTAAATGCCGACGACTTTATTTCCGGCTTTAACCCGATAGTTACAGAAATTGTCATTGATTCAATTCTCAAGTTGTTTGACAGCCGGAAATCTACTATCTACCGATACTACGATATCACTTCTAAGTTAAAGTCCCAACCCCAGAGCAATTTTCCCGATCGCCATTTTCGATCACATGGTTAACGAGCTTTAAATGCAGTATTTTTTTACTTGTATAAATAAAAAACTCTTACTCAGCTTATACAAGAGTGCAGCGATTACACCGTGACAGGATTGATTGACTCGCCAACCTACGTCAATCAACCTATCCATCCCGACACCAACAGCCTTACAGGTAAGTAGGTTGCCGGGATTAAACCACATAATGTAAACAGGTTTAAGTCAGCCAGTAGAGAGCCTTTGGAGACTTGGCCCTCGTTTACATAGAGGCGTTTTTTGGCGCCGACTTACCTGGAGGGGTGACAACCCCCCTGAAACCCATAGTTAGTAAGGATTGAGCCAACTTGTTGTAAAAAAAGATAGGCCGCAGAATTGTTACACGCTTGCCTCTCCACAAAAATAATGATACTAAGATTCTACCAGACTCATTTACAAAAATACCTGACGCCATCTCAGTTTTTGGTGATGACAACCAAGTATCCTTGATGCAATCAGAAAAACAAGTGAGATTAGAACGGCTTTCCCGAGTATTTCCCTGTCTAATTACAGCCGAAAGTCGACGACGTAAATTACAAAAATTTTTAGATTTACCTCACTTAACGATCGAATTAATTTGGTTCCCATTAATTACTTATTGGTTGACCACTTATTGCCGTGTTGTTACTCGCTTATCAAGATCAATTGCTCGCAGTCAATGGGGGTGTATTAATCTCTTCATGGTTAGCTTAATCTGGGAGCGAAGAGCAATTCCATTATACTGGTCATTGTTGCCAAAATTGGGCAGCAGCAACTTCCAGGAACAAACTACAAATCTACAGCAAGTTTTACCATTATTTTCAGAATATAAAGTCATCATTTTAGGAGACCGTGAATTTTGTTCTATCGACGCAAGGATTCTGGCTGAAGGAAAAAGGTGTGTCTTTTTGCTTAAGACTGAAGAGGAATCATCTTAATCGAAATAGAACATTTAGTTTGGCAACGGTTAGATGAATTAGGAATAGTACCCAATACGGTTTACTTAAGGCTTGGGAGGCTTTAAGATTTTAAAAATAGGAGGATTAGTTTTTATTCCAGTACCTCTG
>NZ_JAUBPR010000089.1:0-28007 GCF_036700845.1 Microcoleus sp. S13_C5 | reverse complement strand
ATAGATAGTCTAAATGAAAGCTCATCACTATAACTGTATTGGTTGATCTATTTTACACCATAAACTCAGGAGAGCCAGAAATCCGTTGGCAATCTGGCGATTAGCATCATCTTCGGCCAACACATGAATGTGCGGTTGATACTTATTACTCATAGCTCTATGTCGCCACCAATCAAGGCATTTATCAGGTCGCCTTTAACAGACATCTCACTCAGCGGTCTGACTAAAGTTGGCTCTAAGTGGCTTTTGCGATCTAATACAAAGGTATTTTCATTTGAAAACTTGCGGATTGCTTCAGGATTATGCGATGTCACTAAGATTTGACCGCTATTTTTAAATGAGCGTCGCAGAGACATTACAAAATGTCCCACCTCCGATAAGGATAGATAGTTATCTGGCTCGTCCCAGAAGCAAAAAAGTGGGCCATAAAATTTGTTGGCAGCCAAGACAACAGCGCAAAGAAAAAAGCATTTCTCCCCGTCAGATAAGTCATTAAATTCAATACTCAGATTCGCATTATTTACTTCAAACCGAACAATCATGCTTTTCGAGTCTTTGCCGATTAGTTCATTCAGAAAATCCTGAATGTCAGGCATCACTTCTCGGAGATATTTATCAACCTGTGTGTACGCCGCAGGATAGCGACTCAGTAAGCCCGAAACCCACTCCCCAAAGTTGGAACCATCTCGCTTTGGCTCCAAAGTTTCCCCGTTTGAGTCTCCCGTCATCAAGCTGGGAATCGGGGCTAAAATGATCATGCGAGCCAGCCAAGTTTTGAAAATATGAAGTGGATCAATCTCAGATTGCTCCTGAATTACTGGCAGGGCAACAAGATGCCAATCTACGCGAAACTGAGCTTCACGATTTTGGGAGCTGGTGTGAAGAGTGACTTGGGCTTCTTTTCGAGAATAAATTGGATCTCCTGCAACTAGCAATTGCTCTTCAAAAACTCGAAGCTCTCTAAATTTTTCTGGTAAATCTAAGGCAAGGACATATTTGTATAATTTATCTTCGAGTAATACTTCTATTTCAAACCTGATCGGAACATCAGACCTTCCACGAGCGAAATCTTTCGAGCTAATAAGGTTAAGTTTTTCAAGGTCGCGCATTCTATTGATGCCTCGACAAATCTTCTGAAGGACTTCTAATGCAGAGGCAGTAGTTGATTTACCTGCACCATTTTTTCCAATCAAGAGAGCAGATGGCATCCCCTTTATGGGCAGTTCAAAGTTTTCTAGGCATCTGAAGTTGTGTACATATAGTCTTTGGAGCATAGCAAAACAATTCCAAGGAGTGGGAAGTGAAAAAATTTTTGAACTTTTTGAAGTTGTTAATTAGGGAATAGGCATTGCCATAAACTTCCAAAAAGTTCGGGTGCTTTTCTCAGCTAGAGACGGATGAGTTGCCGAACAATTAATCCCCGCCGCCAACTTTTACCTCCAACTCGTCAAAAAACACCACTGTCCCAAATTTACTCCGTACTTAAAACTTAATATGCAGGCCCTGCGATCCAAGCAATAGTAATTCCCAGCCCCAAACCGACAAGCACTTGAAAAGGAGTGTGTCCCAGCAACTCTTTCAGGCGAGCCTCATTAAGGTTGTGATCTTCTTCAAAAAACTCGTCAATAATTTGGTTGAGGATGCGAGCTTGCTTGCCTGCTGCTTGGCGGACGCCTGCTGCGTCATACATGACAATAATTGCAAATATCGCAGCGATCGCAAACTCCGGACTTTCCCATCCCATCGTTTGTCCCACTCCTGCAGCCAAAGCGCCCACAAAAGACGAGTGAGCGCTGGGCATTCCCCCCGTTGTTACCAAATACCGAAGATTAAACTTGCGATTTTTGACCAACTCGATCGGCAACTTCATGATCTGAGCCGCCAGACAAGCGATCAAAGCAACCACGAGTACATGATTGTTTAAAATGCCGCTGCAAATTTCCTGCATAGTGTTTGGTATTTCTAGTTACTGCGGCTGGTAATATAATCGGCGATCGCCAGCAGCGGTAGAGCTTTGCTCCCAAACACTGCCAATTGAGCCTTAGCATCAGCAACAAGCTGCGAAGCTTGGCGCCGAGACTCCTCAATTCCCCACAAACTCGGATAAGTGACTTTTCCTGCTTGAACATCTTTGCCAGCAGTTTTGCCCAGTTCTTCTTGGGTAGCAGTAATATCCAGAATGTCGTCAATTATCTGGAAAGCCAGCCCAATATTTTGAGCGAAACGAGACAGCCGCTGCAAATCCGCAGCCGAGGCCCCAGCCAGAATTGCCCCACACACTACGCAGGCCTCTAACAGCGCGCCTGTTTTGTGAGCGTGAATGTAATTCAAAGTTTCCAGAGAAACATCTGTCTTTCCTTCCGATTCCAAATCAACCACTTGACCGCCTACGAGTCCAGCAGCGCCCGATGCCCGCGCTAAATGGGCGATCGTCTGCAACACCTGATGGGGGGGTACGTTCTCAGTTTTAGTGGCGATAAATTCAAAAGCATAGGTCAGCAAACCATCGCCAGCCAAAATAGCAATATCCTCGCCATAAACCTTGTGGTTCGTCAGTTTGCCGCGTCGGTAGTCGTCATTGTCCATTGCCGGCAAATCGTCATGAATCAGCGACATCGTGTGAATCATTTCCAAAGCGCAAGCTGTCGGAATTGCCATAGATGTAGTGCCGCCTGCCAGTTCGCAGCTAGCCAGACACAGGATCGGACGCAGGCGCTTGCCCCCCGCTAGCAGCGAGTAGCGCATTGCTTCGTAAATTTTCTCTGGGTAGATGACCGGGAGTGCACTGTCGAGAGCTACCTCGATCGCCTCTTTTCGATTGACTAGATAAGTAGATAGCTCGAAAGAGGATTCCGGTTGGGACGAACCCATTTCTGTTGCCAATACCATCCCTTGCTCTCTTGTACTGAATAGTTACGTGGGATATTCTGAGCCGTTCAGGTCGCATCGTGCCGACTTTTACGGCGGTAGTTGCTCGAACTCCGAGCATCAATTAATCATTCTACGGGTGTTGTTGCACAGAAAATCTTTGAGTTTTGATAACTTTGTCAAATTGCCAGTCAATCTAAAATTTACAATCTCAAATCTCAAATCCGCTGATTTGTCTGGCGACTTCCAAAAACCGCTGCACCGTCGCTGGATCGCTGCGCCAAATCAGAGCGATCGCCACAATGCAGGTTGATTCTGGTAACGCTTTGTAAACAACCCCGCTGCGCTGAAAATTTTGCATCGACGCCGGGACGATCGCCACTCCCATCTCGGCGGCTACCAGACTCACAATCGTTTGCATTTGAATTGCTTCTTGAGCGGCGATCGGGCTAAAACCTGCTTGCTGACAAAGACTGACGATCGCATCGTACAATCCCGCAGCCTGGGATCGCGGAAATAAAATGAACGGTTCGGTGGAAAGTTCGCGTAATTCAAGATGCGTGCGATCGGCCGCCGGATGCGTTTCTGGAAGTGCCACGATCAGCGGTTCTCGAAAAACGATTTCAGAATTTATCCCCTCTTCCTCAACCGGAGGACGCACGAAGCCGATATCAATTTGCCCGAACCGCAGCCGCTGCAACTGTTCGTTTGTCGTCAGTTCGTGCAGTTCCAGCTTAACGGCGGGACACCGAATGCGAAATGCCTGCAAAATCGCTGGAACCACGTTGTGTGCGGAGGAACTCACAAAGCCGATCGTCAGTTGGCCGAGTTCGCCCCGACTGGTTTGTCGGCCGAGTTGAATTGCTCGATCAACTTGCTGCAGAATTTTCCCGGCTTCCTCGAAAAAAACCTGTCCCGCTGCCGTTAAATGCACCGTCCGCTTGGTGCGGCGAAACAGTTGAAACCCCAACTCTGCCTCTAAATGCTGGATTTGTTGGCTCAGCGGAGGTTGGGCAATATGCAGTTTTTCCGCTGCACGAGTGAAATTCAGTTCCTCTGCAACTGCAATGAAATAACGCAAATGCCGAAGTTCCATAGCTCCCCAATCATTGATATTTTAAAAGTATAAGTGGTTAGTTAAACATATATTGGACATTAATGCTGATATTTCATACAGTGATTAATAGGCGAAATTGATAATTCAACAATGACTAATTTGGATATAAAAATTAGAGAAGCAGAGCTGGCAGATTTGGAATTAATCTTGGCTTTTATTTCCCAAAAAAGCGAGTTTGATGGCTCTAAAAATTTGTTAGCAGCAACAGCAGATAAATTGCAGCAAACGTTGTTTTGCCAGCCTCCGCTAGTGCGGGTTTTGTTGGCGGAAGTTGCGGGAAAAGCCGTAGGATTTGCTCTTTTTCATTCCTCTTATTCAAGTTTATTGACGCAGCCGTGCCTTTGGCTTGATGATTTATTTGTCCAAGCTCCTATGCGCGGAATGGGAATCGGTACAGCGCTGTTACAGTATTTGGCACAAATTGCTGAGTCCACAAATTGCGGGCGGATTGAATGGACTGTTAATACTGGCAATGCGCCGGGAATTGCTTTTTATGAAAAGCAGGGAGCGCGGATTTTGGAAAATATTAGGGTTTGCCGTATGGATGGGAATGCAATTAATCTGCTTGCTGGCAAATAATTTAATAACGAACCGCGAAGGCGCGTTAGCGAAGTGGCGCGTTAGCGCTAGAACGCGAAGAGAAGAAAAGAGAAGAGGAAAGAAGAGAAGAGATGTCAGAAAATTATTGGAATTCAGCTCTTTATGAGCAAAATCATGCTTTTGTTTGGCAGTACGGCGAATCGCTTTTGGAGTTACTCGCTCCGAAGGCTGGTGAACAAATACTGGATTTGGGCTGCGGTACGGGACAGTTAACTGAAAAGATTGCTCAAAGTGGTGCTTTTGTGCAAGGTATTGATTCCTCTTTGTCGATGATTTCCACGGCAAAACTTAACTATCCTCACATTAAATTCTCTGCTCCCGATGCGAGGAATTTTCAAGTAGAAGAGCCGTTAGATGCTGTGTTTTCTAATGCAGTTTTGCACTGGATTAAACAGCCGGATGCTGTGATTAATTGTGTGGAAAAATCGTTGAAGCCGGGAGGACGTTTTGTGGCTGAGTTTGGGGGTAAAGGGAACGTGGGGGCGATCGTCCGCGCACTTTTGAGTGTTTTGTCAGAAATTGGATGTGAAGAGCCTGAAGCGCTTAATCCTTGGTATTTTCCGAGTATTGGCGAGTATGCTGGGCTTTTGGAAAAGCAGGGATTTGATGTGGGTTATGCGGTTTTGTTCGATCGCCCGACTCCCCTAGAAGGTGGCAGCGCGGGTATGGTAAATTGGATTGAGATGTTTGCTGGCGGGTTTTTGTCGGGGTTGTCTGAGGATGTGCGATCGCAGGTAATTAACGCAGTTGAAGAACGTTTGCGATCGGCGCTGTACCGCGATGGTAATTGGAGTGCAGATTACCGCCGAATTCGCGTTATTGCTGTCAAACAGTAGGGTGCGTCGCTTCCTGAAAACTCGATCGATTTTTTACCAGAATTTTCGACAGGGATGCACCCTACGTTAGGTGTATTTATAATGACTAATTACTACTTAATACTGTAGGTCGAAACGGTATTTTCCAAAAGCATCGCAACAGTCATTGGTCCGATTCCTCCCGGCACCGGCGTGATAAATTCGGCTACTGTTTTAACAGCATCAAAGTCTACATCTCCGGCCAAACGACTCGTACCGTCTGGATTGACGACGCGGTTAATACCGACATCAATTACTACTGCTCCCGGTTTGACCATATTAGCTGTAATCATTTCTGTGCTGCCGACTGCGGCTATTAAAATATCGGCTTGATTGGTAATCGATTCTAGGTTTTGCGATCGCGAATGAGCTACAGTAACAGTGCAGTCGGCTTCTAACAGCATCAGCGCCATCGGTTTACCTACCAAAATACTCCGTCCCAAAACAACGGCATTTTTTCCTTTTAAATCAATCTGGTATTCCTGCAATAACCGCATCACTCCGGCGGGAGTACAACTCCGCAAACCTTCTTCCCCGCGCACGAGACGGCCTAAATTTACAGGGTGAAGTCCGTCAGCATCTTTGTCGGGGGCAATTTGGTACAGCAGCGAAATTGCATCTAAGTGTTCTGGTAGCGGTAATTGAACTAAAATGCCATCTACTCGATCGTCCTCGTTGAGTGCACGAATTGCAAGTTCTAGTTCGGCTTGAGTAGCGTTTGCGGGGTAATGCTGGCCGAAGGAAGCTATGCCAACCTTAGCGCAGGCTCGCTCTTTATTGCGAACATAGGCTGCGCTAGCTGGGTTATCGCCCACCATCAGCACCGCAAGTCCCGGAGGACGCCCCTTTTGGGGTTGTAGGGCGCGGACTCGATCGCTCAGCTCGCTTTGAATCTTTGTCGCTAAAGCTTTGCCATCTAGTATTTGAGCAGTTTTGGCATCCATTGTAGACTCTGGGTTAGGGGCTGACGATTTTAGATTTTAGCTTAATCCCCGCCAAGGACTACACTAGAGAAATTTCTACTTGCGATCGATTCTGGGGATTCTGTTAAAGTAAGTCGTATCTCACATCTCAAATCAGTTGACCAATGACTACTGCAATTAAGCAAGTTTGGGTTCAAAGATTCTGTACCAGCTCTTTGTCGCTAATCCTCGCCAGCGGTTTCTTCAGTTGCGGTAATTTACCCATGTCTCAACTTAATCTTGGTTTTAATGTTGCTAGCATTGGCGAGGTTCAACAAAAGCGGCAAGTGGATGCTGAAGTTTATCTTCGGGGGAAGGTAGAAAATCGCGCTCCGTTTGTAGGGAATGCGGCTTATCAACTTGAGGATGGTACTGGCAGTATTTGGATTTTAACCAAGCAAGATTTGCCCCAGCTTGGCGATGAAGTGTTGCTGAAGGGAGAAGTCCGCTACAAGAGTATTACTCTGAAGGAATTGGCCGGAAAAGATTTGGGTGAAATTTATGTGGAGGAAATGGAACAATTAAAGCGCACTCCAGCGGAAAATAAATAAAAATATGAAGATACTAATTTCTTTCAATAATTAAGTACCTCAATTTCATAAAAATCAAAGGTTTGTAGTTGCGCCCAAACGCTGTAGGTAGGTTTATTTATGCTGAAAGTCGATCGACTATAATATCCTAGTGGGGGCGGGTTTATCAGCTCTTTTATTGATATTACACATTACGGTTAACCTGCCCCAACACCAACTTTTCCCCTATCTCGTAAAGAACTTCTTCCCTCTTCCTTCTCTCCTCAATATCCCTCCGTAAAATCCGTTAATCCCGTACATTGCTCGTTGCAGAACTTTCTTATGACTAAAATTCACGTTGCGATCGCGATTTTGTACCAAGACGGCAAGTTTCTCTGTCAGTTGCGAGACGATATTCCTCATATCAGGTATCCCGGACATTGGGCTTTGTTTGGCGGACACTTGGAACCGGGAGAAACTGCGGAAGTAGCCGTTTTGCGGGAATTGAAAGAAGAAATTAGTTATGCTCCTGCAAGTGTTTCTTTTTTCTGTTGCGATGTCGAAAAAGATGTGGTTCGCCACGTTTTTCACTCACAACTTAGTGCGGATGTCAAGGATTTAGTTTTGCTTGAAGGTTGGGATATGAAGTTGTTGACACCGGAGCAGATTCGGGCCGGCAAATGCTTTTCTGAGCAGTCAGGAGATGTGCGACCTTTTGGGATTGCTCACCAACGTATTTTGTTAAATTTTATTGACTCGATTTGAGAAAATTGGTATGCACCCTACATTGCATGGGTTTGACCTGGGAGATATTCGTAAGGTGCACCCGGGCGTGCACCCTACATTGCAGGGGGTTTAACAGTTAAGAGCGAGCCGCAATCATTCCCGTTTGGCGCGCGTAGTCAAACAACCCTCCGGCATCTATTACCGGGCCTACTTCTCCTAACGGCTTGAGCGAGAAAGTTTGATCGAGAGTATGGTTGACAATTACCTCTGCTGTAAAGTCGATCGTCACTTCTTGCCCCGTTACAAACAAGTCGCAGAGTCTCTCAACTGATTCGATCGGGTACAATTCGCCAGTAGCCGAGCAATTGCGAAAGAAAATGCGTGCGTAAGACAAAGCCACCACTGCTGTGACGCCTGCAGCGCCCAGAGCGATAGGAGCGTGCTCCCGCGAAGAACCGCAGCCAAAATTTTCGCCCGCTATGATAATCGGATACCGGGTTTTCTGTTCACCGGATTCGATAAACTTACCGTAGCGATCAGGCAACCCAATCATAGCGTAACTGCCTAGTTTCTCATACTCGTCCGGCTTCGAGGGAACCAGGGTCAGGTATTC
The DNA here is from genome assembly GCF_036700845.1 of Microcoleus sp. S13_C5. NCBI lineage: Bacteria > Bacillati > Cyanobacteriota > Cyanophyceae > Oscillatoriales > Microcoleaceae > Microcoleus > Microcoleus sp. S13_C5. Next base: position 19,758 of record NZ_JAUBPR010000089.1, on the reverse strand, counting down.
GGCAGGGATAATTTGATCTGTATCGATGTTGTCGTCTACAACAAAAATTTGACCGCTAATTACTTTACCCATAGTTTATTTCCTGTTAGCCTCGCTAGATGCTGTGGTGATAATTTTAAGTGGATCAGTATGCAAAATTTGCATCTGTTCATTTTAACCTGGCAGTGTCAGTGATAACCTGTATGAGTAAAAATTAGATCCGAGACTTTGGGTTAACAATTAACAGATTGCTAAGCGTCAAGATAGTTTTATGGCAAATCCAATAGATGACATTGCTCGACAAGCTCGCGAGGGCTCGGTTGCATCGATTATTCAAATCCTTAATGACGAACTGGCACAGATAGGGGTCAGGGCCCGAGCTGTGTTTGCAGACGGGGTGCTGCAACTGCTGTGCGAAGCTGCAACGCCCCAACTGCTCGAAGAGTCTAGTTTGGTCGATCGAGTCCGAGAAATTTTGGAGCGCATTTCGCCGCGCAATATTCGCCGAGTCAACATCAACAGCCGCCTTGTCCGAGAACACCAACTGCTGTGGCTCGAAGAAATTAGTCGCGATCCGGAGAATCAACTGTTGTGGTCTCAAGAAATTAAACTCAGAAAGCCGAATTTGTTCAAGCGTTTAGCCACCGCCCATGACGAACGCCACGCTCAAGCAGGCAAGCGGGCTTTGCCGAGAATGGCTATACCTCGATCGATGCAGCAACCGCGGCAATTTCAGCGCGGTATCGTCGGCGGCATCAGCTTGACTGTGCTGTTGCTTGCAGCAGCGGCCGCCATCCACAAAGGACTTAATTCCCAAGTGCCAAACAGCACACAAGCCAGCACCCAAGCAGTTGCCACTGCCGCTTCCTCTGAGGCAAAACCTGCTTTGAAAATTTCTAAGGAGACTGTTAATTCTGCTGTTGACTCTTTTGCCCAAGCAGTGCGAGTAGCCGAACAAGCAGCCACCCAGGGCAAAACCGCTCAATCTCGCCAGGATTGGTTAGTCGTAGCTGCTAAGTGGCAGCAAGCTTCCGATTTGATGGCCGCCGTGCCTTCCAAGCATCCCCGCTACACAACGGCTCAGAACCGGACGGCACTTTACCGCCAAAATAGCGATAAAGCCCAACAGGAAGCACAAAATAAGTAAGCAGGTAAGTTGGATAAATTTAACCCTAGAGTTCGCCACGCTGCTCTAGGTGTCGTGCAAAATGAGTTTTTGAGTAAAAACTCGGAAACTCTCAGCTATATTATGAGTGATAATTTTGGGATTTTGAATTTTTGCGATCGGCGTTACTCGATCGGCGGATTTGTATCAAAATAAAAATTTGTTAGGATCACAAACTTAAATAGGAAACATCACACACTAAGAAGAGGGGTGTCACTAAGCGGTCTCTAGAAAAGCTTTATACTAAATAACCGTCAAAATTAGCGGGAATGGGATTGATTATCATCCGGTAAAGGATGGTAAAGTTCACTCCGTACAGATCCAAGGGTAGAAAACAGGAAAATAGAACTCGGTCAGATCTGGGTATATTTTTACATATCGAGCGACCCGCCGACCGGCTGCACAAACACAGAAAGCAGGCTCATAACGGTCAAGCCGACAGTTATTGAGAGGTTCTATATTTGTTGTTGCAGCGGGAGCCGACTCAAACATCTTAGAATAAAGGCTTGGTTGCCATGATCGATCGCCAGGGAAATCAAGAGTTTACTTCGATCGACCGATCGCTGTCAGAGTCTTGCACTTTGCATTTACCGCAAATCGCAGAACCACTATCAGTCCAAAAATTTCTGGATCGTCTTATGCAGTACCAGGCCGATCCTGCCCTTCTAGGGCGACAAATTTGCCAAATTCTCGCCACCAGCTTTGATCGAGAAATCCTGCTGCAGCAAATAGCCACTACTTTGGGGGTTGCATGGGGGGCAGATTTCTGTTTTGTTGCTGCTGTGGTTGACCAAAAAGTAGTACATCCGAATGCTTACTGGCAAAATAGCAGCGATTTCGCCGAGGTTGCCGATTGCACTGAAACACCGGAATACCCCCAAACCACAAGATTAAAACCGCCTAGCATATCACTCGAACATCCCCTTTGGGCAGACGTGCTAGCAAACGGCGAGATAGTGGCGATATCCGACTATCTGGATAGTCCAGCAGCTTCATCGCCCAATTCCCCTGTGACTGCGCTGCCTTTTCGGGCAATTTTGGCAGGGCCTGCGCGATTTGGAGGGGCTGTAAATGGCATGATGATTGTTGGTAAGTCGCAACCTAACGAGTGGTCCGTAGCCGATCGGCAGCGCCTTGAAGCAGCATCAGACGCGATCGGCAGCGCGATTTCTCACATTCAAAAAACTCAAGAAATTGCCAGCTTAAACGAACAGTTACAGCGACAAGCTAAATACAAAAATCTACTCATGTCAGTTGCTGCCTCGATCGACACAAATTCAGAAGTCGATCAAATATTGCAGCAAGTTATTGAAAATACCGTCGATACCCTGGAAGTAGATAGAGGTCAAATCCTCCTATTGAAATATACAGATCCTCTATTTACAACTCGCTCCCCCAATCAAACTCCCAAAGCAAAAGTCGAATTAGTTTGCGAATCCGTTGTCAAAAAAGCTCCAAACAAACAGCCAATAGTACAAAGCGCTGCCGGAAAAAAAAGCTCAACGTCCAAAACAAAAAACAAGGATAAAACTGCTAATTCCCTATCCAAAATCCCCAACTCAAAACCAAATAACTCTCCCGCTTTTTGGCTGTCAGAATCTAATTTGTGCCATCAAGCATTCCACAAGGCACCCAAACCCCTCGCCCTCGCTGACGCAGGCGCATTAATCGGCAAAGAACAAGAGGCAGCCACAGAAATTTTGAAACTCCAAGGCATTCGTGGCTTGCTGCTGGTTCCCCTCACGGGCGGTAGCCGTCAGGAAACAGTTTTGGGTTTCTTGGTTTTGCAGCACTCCGAGCCGCGCGTTTGGAGCCCGGAAGAATTAGAAGTTCTCGAATCAGTCAGCGCTCAAGCGAGCAAGATGATTATCCAAACTCAGACGGTTAAGGAATTGCAAACCGTAGTCTTCGACAGAACCTCTCAGTTGCAACAAAGCCTCGACGTGCAGGGGAAACTGTACGAACAATCTGCCAATCAGCTAGAGCAAATGCGGAAATTGAAGGTTATTAAAGATGAGTTTCTCAGCACTCTGAGTCACGAGTTGCGTACCCCTTTAACAATCATGAAGTTGGCAATTCTGATGCTCAAACAAGCTGAACTGCCGTCAGCGAATCGGACTAAGTATCTCGACATTCTAGAACAGCAGTGTTCTAAGGAAACTGCTCTGGTTAACGATTTGCTGGCCCTCAAGCAGTTTGAGCCTCAGCAAGTCCCGATTTCTCTAATCAAAATCGATCTCAACCGTTTATTTCAAGATTTAGTTAGGGATTTTGAAAAACAGTGGGCGGATAAACAATTGACTCTGAAGGTGGATTTGCCCAAGTTGACCCCTTGCTGGGAAACTGACCCGGACATTCTCAATAGGGTGCTGCTGGAACTGCTGACGAATGCTGGAAAATACTCTGCTTCTGGAACGGCGGTAGTTTTGGAGGCGTCTGAGGCAGCAGGCTATATTGTCCTGAGCATTTCTAATTTCGGACCCGGCATTTCTGCTGCTGATTTGCCCCACATCTTTGACAAGTTCCGTCGCGGCACTGGCATTACTGACCAAGCTATCGCTGGTACGGGTTTGGGTCTGGCTCTGGTAAAGTGTTTAGTGCAGCACTTGAATGGTACTATTGATGTGTCTAGCTGTCCGGCAGAAAGTTCAGAAGCTGACAATTTGTGGCGCACATCTTTTACTCTGACTCTGCCGCAATTTGCAGCGGAACTCTGTAATGTAGAAGAATAGTTCGGTTGAGAAGCTGCTGGGAATTGGCAGCGAACAGGCGAAACGAGAAGACTGGCCAGAAGAGGCAGATTTGGAAATGTCGTAAATGCTACCAAGTCCTCTGTTTTGAATTGTTGGTCTCGTTGCCGTCTAAATTGCCGGTTCTCGATTACTGATTTTCCCAAGGACTTATATTATGTCTGGTTATGGGCATATAATTAGCGCGTGTTTGTAGTGAGTACGACTGTCCTCTATTTATGAATTAATCAGGACTTGCATTACTTACTAGGAACTTAATTATAATTGTATAGTCGGAGATGATATTACGCAGTATAGACCAAAGAAACTGAGTTTTTTAACTGTTTCAAAGGCCTGCAACCCGTCTTTTCGTACAAGCCGGTTTCTGCGTCCTGGATTGTCCCCTAAAAATTGTCACGGTGCATGGAATTCGATCGCCAATATTATGCTCACAAAAGCTGCACCTAAAACCCTGCGTTGGCAACGTTCTAAATATTCGCCACTGGCACGGCAAATAGACATTTTTGCAGCGGCGGGAAAGTTTATGTTTTTTTTGTGGTGGGACGCACTGCTGCAAAATAATTCGCCTCATACTAGAAGAATTCGTGCTCATTGGTTGGTCAATACTTTGCTGAATTTAGGCCCGACTTTTATTAAAATCGGGCAGTCTCTCTCGACTCGGGCGGATTTGCTGCCACTTGAGTATGTGAAGGAACTCGAACAGTTGCAAGATCGGGTTCCTCAGTTTAGTTCGGAAGAGGCGATCGCGCTTGTAGAATCAGAGTTAGGCAAGGATATTTATGCTTTGTACCGAGATTTTGACCCGTCGCCGATCGCTGCTGCGAGTCTGGGACAGGTGCACAAAGCGAGGCTGCACACCGGGGAAGATGTGATTGTGAAGGTGCAGCGTCCGGGTTTGGAAAGTTTATTTGATTTGGATGTGAAGGCGGTGCGCCAAGTGATGCGTTTTTGCGATCGCTATTTGCCTGGGACGCGCAAATATGACCTGGAATCTATTTATCACGAGTTTTTTAAGATTTTATATCAAGAAATTGACTACGTGCAAGAAGGTAAAAATTCCGATCGCTTTAGCCATAATTTTCGAGAATATCCTCAAGTTATTGTCCCGAAAGTCTACTGGCAATACACGACTAAAAAAGTGCTCACTCTAGAATACGCACCAGGTATTAAGGTGGACGACCGCATTAGTTTAGAGGCGATTGGAGTGGATATTGTGAAGCTCAATCAACTGGGAATTTGCTGTTATTTGAAACAGTTGTTAATTGACGGTTTTTTTCAAGCTGACCCGCATCCGGGAAATTTGGCGGTGACAGAAGATGGTAGCTTAATTTTTTATGATTTTGGGATGATGGCTGAGGTGAAGTCTCTGGCTAAAGACCAAATGGTCAAGACTTTTTTTGCTGTGATGAGAAAGGATACTGACGAGGTACTCAATACTTTAATTACGATCGGCTTGGTTGAGCCGATGCCGGATATGATGCCGGTGCGCCGACTGATTGCTTTTCTGTTGGATAAGTTTATTGATAAGCCGATCGACTTTCAAGCTTTTAATGAAATTAAGAACGAACTTTATATCATGTTCGAGCAGCAACCGTTTCGCTTGCCGGCAGAAATGATGTTTATTATCAAGTCGGTGACGACTCTCGACGGCATTGCTAGAACTCTCGACCCTGAGTACAATTTCATAGCATCCGCTCAGCCTTTTGTCAAGAGTATTGCGGTGAGCAAGGGGCGGGGAAATGCGATCGGAGAATTGGCAAGGCAAGCCCGAAGTTTTATTACATATAAGTTACGGCAGCCGAGCAAATCGCAAGTTTTTATCAAGCGTTTGGAGCAGCGAATAGAAGAGGGCGAACTGCAAATTAGAGTGCGAAATATCGAGAGCGAAAGAGCCTTGAAACGCATTAATTTAGCCCTAAAAACTCTAATTTTTGCTTGTCTGACCGGTTTTGTGTTTTTGTCGGGTGCAGTGCTGCTAGTGGGCGGATATCAAACGGGGGCGATCGCAGCTTTTGCGGTTTCGGGATTCGGTGGCTTGTTTGTGTTGCGCTTTTTGTTAGATTTGTTGGTTAAGGAAAAGCTCGATCGAATGGTCGATCGATAAATATACTGGGTAATTGGGAATTGCGATCGTAAGCTGCTACGCATTTAAATTGAATCCAGAGCCTGGCTCTCCGGCCCGTTCCACAATAGCAGACGGTAGGCTGACGTTGGTACTGCAAACTCAACTTGTTAACATAATGTGCGACTTTAGGTAGGGGCGGAGTCTCAAAGCACGAAGTTATACTCCTAACATATATTAAACGCGATCGCCCGCCCCTACAAAAAATGTACGCCCAAAAATTGCTAAAACCAGACGGCCGCCCACTCACACTGTACAGCCGCTACCCAATCCCAGAAGGTATCGCGGCCGTAAGTCCCAGCAATGAACCCGTAGAGGCAAACCCTCACTTTCGCTGGCATCCTTTGCGGGGGGAATGGGTAGCATACGCCAGCCACCGTCAGGGAAGAACTTTCATGCCGCCGCCGGAATACAACCCGCTAGCAGCTACAATTAACCCTAAGTTTCCGACAGAATTGCCGCCGGGAGATTACGATGTAGCAGTGTTTGACAATCGCTTTCCCTCGATGACTTTGCAAGCAAAAAACCCACCTGCAAATATTGTAGAAACTTTGCCCGCCAAAGGCATTTGCGAAGTCGTTGTTTTCACTCAAGATCCGCTGTCTTCCTTGGGTTCTTTGGAGTTATCTCACTTGGAATTGCTGTTAGAAGTATGGGCCGATCGCACTTCAGTTATTGGCAGCAATCCCGAAATTCAATACGTCTTGCCCTTTGAAAATCGAGGCGTCGAAGTCGGAGTAACTTTGCACCATCCCCACGGTCAAATTTACGCTTATCCGTTCGTGCCACCGGTGCCGGCACGGATGTTAGAATGTCAATCGGTTTACTATCAAAAAAACAGTAGCGGTTTGCTGCAAGATTTGATTCAAAAAGAGATTTCTGACAAACAGCGAATTATTTATTTAGACGAAGAGGCGATCGCCTTTGTCCCCGCTTGTGCCCGCTACCCTTACGAAGTGTGGATTGCCCCGATCGCCCCCGCTGCTACATTTATGGATTTGACGGAAAAACAGCGGCAATCACTCGCTAAGGCCTTAAAAACAGTCACCCTCAAATATGACGGTTTGTGGCATCGCCCGTTTCCTTATTTGATGGCTTGGTTTCAAGGGCCCACAGACGGGAAACCCCATCCAGAAGCGCATTTGCACGCCCAATTTTATCCGCCCTATCGATCGAGCGATCGGCTAAAATACCTAGCAGGAACCGAACTCGCCGCCGGAATGTTTGCCAACGACGCTTTACCCGAAGAAAAAGCTAAAGAATTGCAAGCTGTATCTGTCAATCTATTTTAGATTTTAGATTTTAGATTTTAGATTGAGGAAATGCTGACTCAAATAATTGATTTTCTTCCTTCTTCGTGGGGTGGGCGTCCCGCCCGCCCTAAAAATATAATTTAGATGCAAGAAAGCAGATGATAAACTCATTAAACCCAGAAGTCGATTTCAAACTCGAATTCATCCGCCAAGCCTTAACCGAAACAAAAGCGATCGCCCTTCGCTTGCGCGGTACAGACTGGTTTGCCTGGGCCACAGCCGGCGGTTCCCATACAGTATTGCTAACCGCAGAAACCGGAGTAGCAGAACTTTTAATCACCGCCGAAACAGCTTGGGTTCTCACCGATGAAATCGAAGCTCAACGCTTGCAAGACGAGGAATTGCCAGCCAACTTTCAAATGTACATCTATCCTTGGGCGGATGTTGCACAGCGCGAAGCTTTCGTCAAAAAAATTACTGGTGGCGGTAACGTCATGAGCGATCGACCAAATTCCCAAGAAATGCCAATAATCGCATCTTTACAATCCCGCAAACAGACAATGATGTCAAGCGAATTAGAGCGATACCGGCGAGTGGGGCGTTTAGCCAGCGAAGCGATGACAGAGGTACTTTCTGCAGCCAAACCAACATGGACAGAATATCAGCTAGCGGGAGCCGGTGCAGAGGCATTGTGGGCGAGAGGTTTGCATCCAGCACTTACCTTAGTTGCTGGAGAAAGGCGTTTGCCGCTGTACCGCCACGCCACAGCAACCGCCGAACAAATTGGACGACAAGCAATGTTAGTATTTTGCGCGAGGGGATGGGGTTTGTATGCAAATTTAACCAGATTTGTCAGTTTTGACTTTCTTGGGGAAAAGCATTCAGAGTTGCACCGACAAGTCAGGGAAATTGAAGCAGCGGCGCTAAATTTGTGTCAGCCGGGAGTAACGCTGAATGCGGTTTATGATACGCTTAAAACTGCTTACGAAGAGCACGGATATCCTCAAGCAATTGCGGAACACCATCAAGGCGGAACTACCGGATATTTGGCGCGGGAAATTGTGGCGAATCCGGCTACTTCAGATATTTTGGCAGAAAATATGGCTGTGGCTTGGAATCCGAGTTTGTCGGGAGCAAAAATTGAGGATACGTTTTTAATTCACAGCGATGGAACGTTGGAAAATTTGACTTTTGATCCGAATTGGCCGAGTGTAGAAGTAGCGGGAAGGTTACGGCCAGTACCGCTGGAAATATTATGAAACGATCGACCGTAGTCAATTTAACTTATCGCTCTATTTTTATCTCAGGCGCGATCGACAAGTGATACCAATTCCGGTTGCACTCCTCATGATTGCTCACAATTGACTGTCAGTGTAAAAACTGAATGATTGTTAAGTGTTGACTGTTGACTCGATTTTATTATTCCTTCCGATGCAATCGGCAACGATATCATTCCTCAGGCATTATTTAGAATGAAATAGCCCTGCCTAGAGGAGTTGAGGCAAAACTTGAAGATGTAGTATGAGTAAAGGCGTTTATCTCAAAAAAAAAATAGGCTAGCCATATTTCACAGCGCCTATCTCAATTAGAATTTTAATGGCTCCCCGCAACGCCGTCTTACCTCAGCTTTTGACCTGGTATTTTACCAGGTGGGTACCGTGGCCCGTGCTTAAAGTTTCTGGGTACAAGCCCAGTTTACTGCTGCGCGAACATCTTGATTCCCTAGAGTTAAGAGTTATAGATCAAAAAAACATTATTGGCAGTCACCAACGTCGCAGTAGAACCTTTATTTAATATATACCAACTAACCCGATTTTGGCAACCTTCGAGCAATTTAACTTGGATACCAGATGGATTCTACGGTTTGAGCGAGATCCTCTGCTGACGATCGCCCCTGAGCTACCAAGTCCGCGTCGAGCACAACTGTGACGTGACCGAGTTTGCGGCCGGGACGCGATAATTTCTTACCATACCAATGTACAAAAGCACCGCTAATTTGTGCCAGTTGTTGTCTTTTTGCTAAATAATCGGACTCGGCCGACTCGTAGCCGAGCAAATTTACCATGACAGCGCCTGCACATTTCAAAGCCGAATTGCCTAAAGGTAGTTGACAAACTGCGCGCAAATGCTGTTCAAATTGTGAAGTTTCACAGGCATCGATGGTAAAATGTCCCGAGTTGTGAGTGCGCGGTGCAATTTCATTGACTAACAGCTTATTATCGGCGGTTAAAAATAATTCAATGCCGAATACGCCGACAGCTTGCAAACTGTTGAGGAGAGTGCGGGCGATCGCACAAGCTTCAGTTTTCACATCTAAACTAATATCAGCGGGCGCAATCACCAGATGACAAACCTGATTTTGCTGCTGAGTTTCCACTATCGGATAAATCGCAATTTCGCCAGTTGCCGATCGAGCTGCAATCACAGCCAACTCGCGATCGAACGGCACAAACTCTTCCACTAGCAAAGACTGACCTTCGAGTTTAGCACGAATTGACTCAAAACTCCCCGGATCATTAACAATAAAAGTACCTTGGCCGTCATAACCGTGGCGGCGAACTTTGACGACAAAGGGAAAGTCGATCGATCCAGCATTCGAGTCTCCTTGCATCTGCACGCTGTCGGAAACAGAAATTGCCGGAAAGTCGATCGCCACCGCCTTCAACAATTCTGGGGGCAAATCCTCGCTGCAATCCCATTCCCAAAACCTCGGAGTTGGCAAACCTAAACCTTGTAAATAACAGCGTTGAACGTACTTATCCAACAAAGGAGAAAGCGACGACAAACTCGGCTGAAATAACACACCTTGCTGTTCTAGCGGCCGCAAACCATCCAAATCCACAAACTCATTTTCAAAAGTAATAACATCGCAGCCATCCGCCAATTGAGCCGTAGCCAAAACATCATCAACAGCAGCCAAAACAGCATCAGCAGCAACAGAAACTGCCGGATCAGTAGCATGGGGAGTTTGCACTACCAATTCAATACCTAGCGCCCTAGCAGCATCCCCCATCATCGAAGCTAGCTGGCCGCCGCCGACAACGCCCACCCGCTTAAATTTGGCAGACGAACTCGCAGCGGTTTGATTTGATTTCATGTGAGTAAAATTCCGCAAAGTCAACCTGCCTATCTTATCGCTATTTTGCCCGGGCTCAATTACAGTAATTGCAGAGTTAAAAGCCAGAAAAGAGTTTTAATTGCATGATTAAATCGAGGCAGAACCCATAAAAATTGGGCAGCTAAAGTCTTTAATTATTGCACGCTCCCAGCCATTGAGAAACAGCAGTCGAAGCCCACTCCTCCAGAAAAGTGCCACATCTAGCAATTGCCTAGCGCCAAGCATGGCATAATTGACAGCACTGCAAAAAGCAGATAGACAGATGCCAACACTGAAAATCAGACATTCAGGGAACAAAATTTATAGGTGAGGATACTGTGAAAGTTTTAGTTGTGGGAAACGGAGGTCGCGAACACGCGATCGCAAAAAAACTGCTAGAATCTACGCGGATTAAACAAGTATTCTGCGTACCGGGCAACGGCGGCACAGCTACCACCCCAGGCTGTCAAAATCTGTCGCTCAACATCGACGACTTCCAAGGCATCGAACGCTTTGTGATGGTCAACAACATCGGATTAGTCATCGTCGGTCCCGAATTGCCCCTATCGCTAGGCATCGCCGACTATTTCCAACAGCGAAAAATGATGATTTTCGGCCCCACCAAAGCCGGCGCCCAAATTGAATCGAGCAAATCCTGGGCCAAAGAATTGATGCTCGAAGCAGGCATCCCAACACCCAAAGCTGCCGTATTTACAGACGCAGAAGCAGCAAAAGCATACGTTCTGGAACAAGGAACCCCAATAGTCATCAAAGCTGACGGACTCGCATCAGGCAAAGGAGTCACCGTTGCCACCACCGTCAAAATGGCTCACAGCGCCATCAACACCATTTTCCGAGGCGAATTCGGCACCGACAACATCCGAGTCGTTGTCGAAGAATTCTTAACAGGTCAAGAAGTCTCGATTCTCGCCCTCACCGACGGCATCACAGTTGAACCGTTGCTGCCGGCCCAAGACCACAAAGCGATCGGCGAAGGCGACAAGGGAGCCAACACCGGCGGTATGGGAGCCTACGCCCCAGCGCCCATTGTCACCCCGGAACTCATGGAAAGGATTCAAGAAGAAATTCTCGAACCCACCCTCGCAGCACTGCAAAAACGCAAAATCGACTACCGGGGTGTACTCTATGCAGGTTTAATGATTACCCCCGAAGGAGAGCCCACAGTCTTAGAATTCAACTGCCGTTTCGGAGATCCCGAAACTCAAGCGGTTTTGTCGCTGCTGGAAACTCCTTTGGAAGATTTGGTGCTGGCCTGCTGTCAGCAGCGTCTCGGTGAATATTCTATTCGCTGGAAGTCGGGGGCCTCTGTTTGCGTAGTTTTGGCTTCTGGGGGCTATCCTGGAAGTTATCAAAAAGGCAAAGTTATTACAGGTATCGAGGAAGCTGAAGCCAAAGGAGCAGAAGTGTTTCACGCCGGCACCCAGTTGAAGCAGCAGCAGTTGGTGAGCGACGGCGGCCGGGTTTTGGGTGTCACCGCGACGGGAGAAACTTTGGAACAAGCTATCTCCAAAGCTTATGCAGCAGTTGATTGTATCCAATTTGAAGGGGTCTACTGCCGTCGGGACATCGGTCGCCGAGCTCTGGGCGATAAAAATTAGGAATTGCGACATCGGCCGCCATCCGAAAGCCAAGCAATCTCAATGTAGAAATGTAACAATGAAGTTTGGTATCTCTGCGGTGGCGGTAGCGGACAAGTCGCAGCAGAAAATTCGATCGGGAGCCAACGGAATTGATCTTGCTTTTAATATTGAACTGGTGAAATGCTGGCCATACTAAACAAAATCGGAGAAATTATTGCCCGCTGGTGGTCGGATTTTACCCTCCAGACCCGCCTGATGGCCGGTGCTACCCTCGTAGTGTCGTTAATTATGAGTGGCCTGACATTCTGGGCCGTGAATACTATCCAGCAAGACGCCCGACTTAACGATACTCGTTACGGCCGAGACCTCGGCCTGCTGTTGGCGGCAAATGTGGCGCCGCTGATTGCCAAAAACGATCGCTCCGAAGTAGCCCGCTTTTCCCGCCAATTTTACAGCAGCACCTCCAGCGTCCGCTATATGCTTTATGCAGACGAAGCGGGAGATATTTTCCTGGGGATACCATTTTCGGAATCGGAGGTGGAGACTTCCCTGACGCTGCGCCGCCAGATCAAACTTCCCGATAATTTTCTCGCTGATATTGAGGCGAGAAATTTAACTTCTTTGCCTTTGGTGCGGCAGCATTTGACGCCAGATGGAGAAGTTACCGATGTATTTGTGCCGTTAATTCATGAAGACAAATATTTGGGAGTTTTGGCGATCGGCATTAACCCAAATCCTGCAGCAGTTATCTCTTCAAATCTAACTAGGGATGTCACTTTAGCAGTATTTGTCACTATTTGGGTGATGGTAATTTTGGGAGCTGTATTTAATGCCCTGACAATTACTCAGCCGATCAAACAATTAGTCTTCGGGGTCAAAAATATTGCCAGCGGGAATTTTAAACAGCGAGTTGACCTGCCTTTAGGGGGAGAATTAGGCGAGTTGATCGGCAGTTTTAATGAAATGGCCCAGAAACTAGAAAGTTATGAAGAACAAAATATTGAAGAGCTGACAGCGGAAAAAGCTAAGTTAGAAACTTTGGTATCAACGATTGCTGATGGCGCGGTTTTATTAGACGCAAATTTGCAGGTGATTTTAGTTAATCCGACGGGGATGCGGATTTTTGGATGGGAAGGCAAAAAAGCTCTCGGAGTAAATGTTCTGAACATTTTGCCTTCGGAAGTGCAGCAGGAGTTGGCGAGACCTTTGCAGGAAATTGCTGCAGGCGATCGCGAAGGCGGCGAATTTCGCATCTCTATGAGCGAACCAGTTAACCGTACAATTCGGATTGTTTTAACTACAGTCATTCTGCACAAAGCGCCCGGGGCAGAACCGCTGTGCAAAAGCTGCATCCGCCATGAGGAAGATACCTGTACCGAACCACAACGCCCGGTAGCTGTAGAGTGTACTTTCTACGAGCAAACCTCCAAGCATCAAGGTTCCGGAAATTACCGAGAAAGTCTCAAAGGCATTGCAATGACAGTGCAGGATATCACTCGGGAAGTAGAACTCAATGAGGCTAAAAGCAATTTTATCAGCAATGTTTCTCACGAATTGAGAACACCTTTATTTAATATCAAATCTTTTATCGAGACTCTCCACGAGTACGGAGAAGACCTTCTAGAAAGCGAGCGCAGGGAATTCCTAGAAATTGCCAATCGAGAAACCGATCGACTAACTCGTTTAGTTAACGACGTGTTAGACTTGTCGCGACTGGAATCCTGCCGCGTTTATCACTTGGAGGCTGTTGACCTCCCGCAAGCTGTGGAACAAACCCTGCGGACTTATCAGTTAAATGCTAAGGATAAAGGCATTGAATTAGAGCAAGAAGTTGACCCGTATTTGCCACCTGCTTTAGGTCATTACGATTTGTTACTGCAAGTATTTGCAAATTTAGTAGGAAATGCCTTAAAATTTACTCAGTCCGGCGGCAAGGTGACAATTCGAGCGTATTTGCTAGAGTCGGAGGCGCCCACCCACAAAGACGGTCAATCCGTCAACCACAACTTGTCAGCGGATGCCAAACATTTTCCGGTAGTGCGGATTGAAATTTCTGATACGGGAATTGGCATAGATCCTGAAGACCAACAAGCAATATTCGATCGCTTTTTCCGGGTAGAAAACCGAGTACACACTTTAGAAGGAACGGGATTAGGTCTTTCTATTGTCAGAAACATTATTGACAAACACCACACTAAAATTAATTTAGTTAGCGAAGTTAATGTGGGTACAACTTTCTGGTTCGACTTGGCAGTTTATCAGCCGAAACAAACAGTAGAGATGGAAAATTCTTGGTCAGTGGAAGCAACGGTGGAGAGTGAAACCATTGCGAGTCATATTAAGTAAGCCGACTTAATTAAACGTAAAATGCGATCGGTTTTAAACCCCCCAACTTCTTTAAGAAGTCCGGTATATGCCTATTCTGTTTAAAGATTCTCCTAATAGGCCTGACCCAAGGCTGACATCATCAGTGTAGATTATCCTTAGCTGTGCTATCTAAGCTCAATTTTACCGATAAAACTACATACCAACACCAATAAGTACCAACCCCAAATAATCCCCCCTCTGTCAAATTAGTCATTAGCATAAATGTTAACAAATACAAAGGCAAACCTGACTCTGGAAAATTTCCTTTCACTAGGTACTTTATACCTCTAAATATATTATTAAAAAATGACCCAATAAACAACAATAATCCGGCCCAACCCAGTTCGCAAAGTATATCAAGAAAACCATTGTGAGAGTGGGGTGGCACAAAACCAGTTTTAGCTACTAAAATTCCGTAAGCGGGATTTTCCAAGCCACGCCAAGGCTGCCAAAATCCTTTTAGTCCATAACCAAATATGGGATTATTTTCATTAATTCGATTAATAATTAAAGGCCAAAAATCGGTTCTACCGGTTAAAGTCATATCTTTTTTCAAGCCATCCACAATAATAGCCTCTAAATTATTTAACACCAAAATACTTATACCTATACTACCGAGCAAAAATAAGATAAAGCAGAGAAAAGCCCATTTTACAGGTAATCTTTTTAAGAGGGCTAAATAACTCCACAAACTGATTAATACCACTGTCAAAATCCGACTAGCACCACTACAACCTTTTTGCAATCCTACTAAAGCTATTAAAATAATAAAAAATGATAAATATCGATACTTGCGCTCCTTAAAAGCATATAAAATCCATAAAGAAGCTGTATTAGCCATTTGAAAAGAAAAAGGGTTTTTATGGCCGAAAACTCCAGTCCAACAACCATCCGCTGCGGGATTTGTTTTCACAATTACCCATAAAGCTAATAAACCACTTAGCCATCTCAATAATCCATAAATTTCCAACCAACTATAAACTTTACCTACATAAATAGAAACCAGTGTTATTGCCCAAATAGCAAAAATAGCCCTAAAAGTAATTTCCGGAGTTTGTGACCACAAGCCCGATAAAGTCATGATCAATAAAAACCCACCTAAAAAAATGTCTCCTGCTATCCATTTAAGGACTACAGAAACTGTTTTCTGGGTTGTTTTAGTTAAGCGGGGAAATAACATTAATATCATCGCACCATAAATGGCAATTTGACCAATAATCGTTGGGGGTGTAGTTTCTAAGTTGTAAAAAACGTTAGGATGGAGTTTGGTAAAGGGCATGGCTGTGATACCTGATCCACCAGTCATGGTAAAAAAAAGTATCCCCACAAAAATCTTTTCTAATGTGGCCCCCAATTTCGGATGGCGTGCGACTAGAATATAAATAGTTACAAAGACGATAAGCGTTAAACACAATAGCATCAACGCAAACATCGGCACCCTTAAAATATCTTTCATGGCTTTACCTCTATCATAAATTTGTTACTACCTATGAAATGGCTTACTTTTCCTGCTGTACAACTGCCACTGCTGGCGCTGCTACTCACTCTCTCCTACCCTCAAACCAACCTCGCTCAGTCGCCAGCCCCCGCAACAAGTATTAATACTGACTACTATTTAGGTGGTGGAGACAATATTAGAATTGATATCTACGATCTGCCCCAGCTTAGTGGAGAGTATCAAATTCCTGCTGGGGGAGCTATTCAAATCCCGATTATTGGTAGTGTTTCCCTTCAAGGATTAACTTTAGAACAGGCAGCCAAAGTTATCACTAAAGCTTATGGTCAGGTCGTAAAAAGACCTTTAGTTACAATCAGCTTACAAGCTGCCCGCCCGCTCAATATTTGGTTATCTGGTGAAGTAAGTCGTCCCGGCTCCTACTTATTACCTCTAGCTAATGGAGGTGGAACTAGACCATCAATTCAGTTTCCCACCCTTCCTCAAGCTTTAGAAAAAGCTGGGGGTACTCGAGCTAGCGCTGATATTCGACGAGTAATTGTCCGGCGTCGGCTCACGGCTAACAAAGAAATAACTATCACTTATAATCTGTGGGATTATTTACAAACTGGTCAGACCAGCCAAGATATCACGTTGCGAGATGGAGATCAAATCTTGGTTCCCCCTCAAGAAACAATTAATTTAGCGGAAACAAATCAAGTTAGTGAATCTAATTTTTCTATACCAGCAGAGCAACCCCGTACTGTGTCCGTATTCGGAGAGGTGAAGCGTCCCGGTAGATATGTAGCCATTGGTGGTGATACCCAAAATGGTCAAAGAACCAACGGACAGCCGACAATTATCCGTGCTCTACAACTAGCTGGAGGAATCACATCAATCGCCGATATTCGCCAAATCCAACTCCAACGTTATACTAGAAGTGGCAGACAACAAATTAGAACTATTAACCTCTGGCAATATTTGCAAGAACAAGATACCTCTCAAGATACTATACTACAAGAAGGGGATATCATCTTTGTGCCGACAGCGACGGCAATCGACCCCGGAGAAGTTTCTGTTCTAGCTACTGCGAGCTTTGCTCCCGGGACTGTGCAAGTGAGTGTTATCGGAGAAGTCAATACTCCGGGTGGACTCAAATTACCTCCTAATACTACCTTAAATCAAGCAATTATGAGTGCGGGGGGTTTCCGAGAAAATCGCGCTAACTCTAGATATGTGGAACTGATCAGGCTGAATCCCAATGGCACTATATCCCGATCGGAAGTACCAATTAATTTGAATCAAGGAATCGACGCTCAAAGCAACCCACTGATTCAAGATAATGACATAATTATAGTGGCACGTTCGAGGACTGCTATCTTGGTGGACAACATTAACACTGTTCTCTCACCCGTTAATAATATTATTGGTGGAATTCTGGTTCCTACCCGACTCATAGAGCTACTCCGACTATTCGGAAATTAGGAATTAAATAACATTTTTGCTATGGATAAAAAACAGTTGTCTTCCCTCAAGAATGACCTTAATGGTCAATATTTGTCTGTTCCCTCCGCTAATTACCTAGCTAGTACGCCAGCAGAAGATGACCAAGTTCTTGATATGAATTGGGTACTAGCTGTCGTCAAACGTCGCCTTCTAGTGATGGGCATAGTAGCTGCCAGCATAGCTACTTTAAGCGGTAGTTTCGTGTTGAGGGCTGCCAAAAAATCTATTACTGAATATGAAGGAAAATTTACAGTTTTAGCAGAACCCCTTACGACTGACGATCGGCTATCAAAGCTCTTAGTCCAAGCTCAAAACAATAGTTTAGGTATCACAGACTTGAACAAAATTAAATCATCAGGGGAAGAAAGTTCTTCGGTGGATTATCAAAGTTTATCACGGGTTTTAAAAAGCCCCGAAGTTTTACTACCATTAGTTAATAAGTTGCAAACAAAATATCCAAATTTTGATTATAAAAATCTCAATAACCGCTTGAGTATCCAACGTGTTACTTTCTTGCGAGATGGGAAGCAGGGTGGTACTAAGCTCCTAGATATTACCTACCGCGATCGAGATCCCAAGCGGATCAAATATGTGCTAGATGAAACTGCCAAATATTACCTAGAATATATGGGCAAAGAGCGTTTAAAAGTTAGCAAACAAAGTCTTGATTTTATCGCTCGACAAATGCCGCCACTTCAGCAGAGAGTAGATAAATTGCAACAAGAATTACAAAGTTTAAGGGTGCAGTATAACTTTAATCAACCAGAACTACGCAGCCGCAGCCTATCCGATCAGCTAGATATTTTAACTAATCGTCGCCTAGAAGTGCAAGGACAACTGGCAGAAAGTAGGCTTCAATATGAAAGCTACAAAAAAAGATCGTTAACGGGCGATAATCGTTGGATTGTTGATATTAGCCCCAAATCTTATGAAAATTTAATTAGTAAAGTAAATGAAATAGAGTCGCAATTAGCTTTAAGCTCTACTCAATTTTATGAAAATAGCCTTCCCATTCAATCTTTGCGGGAAAAGCAGCAAGGTTTGCGTGATTTAATGAAAAGAGAAGCTGATACTGTCCTCTTGCAGATGCAATCACAACTAAAACAGTTGGAAGCTCGCGAGCAAGTGATAACTAATAGCCAAAATTTACTGCAAGCAAAAATCACTCAACTGCCCCAAGCTCAACATCGCTATGATGACATACAATTAAAACTAGAACTAGCTAAAGATGCTCTCAAACTGTTCCTCGAAAAACAAAAAACTTTACAACTAGATGCTGGTCAAATTGATGGCTCTTGGCAAATTATATCTAAACCACAGTTAGTCACAGACGAAAATGGTGAACTCAACCCAGTAACACAAAAACCAACCCGTCGCCAGCTAGCGATCGCGATCGTTATTAGCACTTTACTAGGCATTGCAATAGGTTTCCTAGTAGAAGTTTTAGATACTGTTTTCCATACTCCAGAAGAAATTAAATCAGCAACTAAACGCCCTCTTTTGGGAGTCATTCCGATCGCCAAAGCGATGAAAATTAAATCTCGTAGAGGTGAAAGTGTTCCTGCTCAATTCACTAGCGTAACTTCAAATACTAACAGTGCAAGCTTAAAACGAATAATAGTTTCAAATTCCAAAGATTTTCCTGTGATCGAGGCATTTCACTACTTATACACAAATATTCAATTATTAAATTCTGAACAGCCAATAAGTTCTCTAACCATCACTTCGACTACTAAAGGTGAGGGTAAGTCAACTGTAGCACTTTATTTAGCTAAAACTGCTTCTGCTGTTGGTAAACGAGTATTATTAGTGGATGCTAATATGCGTTTACCTCAACTGCACACATACCTTGGCTTATCAAATATGAAAGGTTTAAGTAATGTTTTAACTTCGGATTTAAGCTTAAATGAGGCTATTCAGCGATTACCCGACGATGACAATCTTTTTGTCCTCACTGCGGGTACTATTCCCCCTGATCCAATTAAATTACTTTCTTCTAGAAAGATGCACTATTTAATGGAACAATTCCTAGCTTTATTTGATTTAGTTATTTACGACACACCACCTTTAATTGGTTTAGCAGATGGTCATTTACTCGCCTCTCAAACTGATGGTACAGTGCTGATAGTAAAAATAGAAAAAACCGATCGCGGCCTGGTAAATAAAGCTTTAGATCAACTAAAGGTAGCCGATTTTAAAGTATTGGGAGTAGTAGCTAATGGGGTCAAATAACGAATGCTAAAAGGGAGTTAGATAGCGAAAGGAAGAAGTAAGACAATTTGAGATTTTTGATTGGCGAGAGGTATTAACTTACTAGATAAGCTGTTGTGCATCTAAATCGTATTTTTTGTGCGGGCTTTCTGGCCCACCCCACAATAACTTTATCAAATTTTAGTTCACAGTTTAAACCCACATTCCGCAGATATTCAAGCAGAAGGAAAGGAAGATAGATTCGGAAACACAAAACTCCCAAACGATTGCCG
>NZ_JAUBPR010000248.1:0-2557 GCF_036700845.1 Microcoleus sp. S13_C5 | reverse complement strand
AAGCAAGCCACTATCGATCAAAGCAACTGGTCACGGGACACGTCAAATGTGCCGCACTGGCAAATTCGGCTTTCCATATCGCTATGTTCCCCGGTTTAAGTTTGTTAAAGGTTTTCAAACGGGAGATATTGTCAAAGCGATTGTAACCTCTGGCAAAAAAATTGGTACCTACGTTGGGCGTGTTGCCGTAAGAACCAGTGGCTCATTCAATATTTCCGCCTCAGAATTAGTGTCAGGAATTAGCCACAAATATTGTTCAATTATTCACAAAAAAGATGGTTATTCGTATGCAGCATAAACCTTGCCCCCCTTTTCCTCTCGCCGCTGACCTGGGTACAGGTACAGCGGGAGTCTCCAAGGGGGAAGAAAAATGAATTTAACTCCTGAAAGCAAAGTCCTAGTACAGGGCATTACAGAATCTCCCGCGTCCACCCGCGCCGCCCTGATGATGAAAGCATACGGCACGAATGTAGTCGCCGGTGTCAGTCCCGGTCGGGGGGGGCTGGAAGTGGAGGGAATTCCGGTTTTTGATTTGGTAGAACAAGCAGTGGCAGCAGTGGGTCACGTTGACACTGCGGTAATTTTTGTAGACGCTTACTCGGTGCTGGATGCGGCTCTAGAAGCGATCGCGGCAGGAATTCGGCAAATCGCGATCGTCACCGGGGGAGTACCTCCTCTGGATATAGTGCAGTTAGTCAGAAAAGCAGAGGCCACCGAAACTTTGGTGATCGGGCCCAACAGTCCAGGGATTATTGTGCCCGACAAACTGCTGCTGGGAACTCACCCCAAGGAATTCTACACTCCCGGCCCGGTGGGGGTGATCAGCCGCAGTAGCACTTTGACTTACGAAGTTGCCCTAGAACTAACGGAGGCTGGGTTGGGACAGTCGATGGCGGTTTGTATTGGCTGCGACGCGATTGTCGGTTCTTCTTTTATGCAGTGGCTGCAAATTTTGGACGAAGACGACAGTACGGAAGCGATGGTTTTAGTAGGGGAAGTTGGCGGGTGGAGTGAACAAGCTGCTGCTTCTTACATCGCCTCGGCGATCGACAAACCCGTTGTTGCTTATCTGGCCGGCCGCTACGCTCCCAAGGGGCCGTCTTTGGGCCACGCCGGCATCCTGATCAGTTCTCGGGCGGCTGCCCAGAAAGCCTTTGGAGTTACGGCCCCAAACAAAATGGCTGCCTTTGAAGAAGCGGACATACCTGTGGCGGCTCGACCTTCAGAGATTCCTAAGTTGCTCAAAAAATTGTTAAAGAAAAATTGATTGCTTTGGGAGTTTTCACAAAAGTCCTAACCCTCTTGGGGGTTGGGATAGGGGTAGGGCGGGGGCAGGTTTGGTCTCAAAAGTGTCTGCAGAATGCTACAACAGCCGCTTCAACGCGCCCCTAGGACACATTTATGATTTTTTTACCAAAGCCCTCTGACTGGCGTCACAGGCTGCGGTGCGGGTGCTGGCAAGGGCGCGACGCGGCGAGGCGCTGGAGGCGGAGTTGTGGGCTGCACGCTGCGGCGAGGTTCGATCGGACTTTCGGTGGGATTTGTTTCAGTTGTGCGAGTTGTCGATCGCGTCACATCTTGAAGCAGGCTTCGCAGAGTTCCGGCTATACTCTGAACTTTCCCAACAGCGGTGCGAAGGCTGGCAACATCTACGTAAACCTCGTTGAGAGGATACTTTTTCAGGATTTCTAGCAGCGATACCTTACCGTCATCCCCGGATGCCAGGATCACCGCTGCCCGCAAAGCTTTCCCGCTTTCTGTGCGGCGCTGAGTCCGAATTGCTTGACCGATGTCGTCAGTGATTTTTTCTCCTGGGGTGCTGTAAACTACCCTGGCCAGATTAGCAGGCTTTAAACCAATTTCTAAACCCATGAACCCCCGCAGTATTTGCGCGTCCATTTTGGAGAACCGGATAATTTGTTGGAGGGTGGGCGTCGTCGTGCCGTTTTTAGCAAAGTCTTCTAAGTCGCTGATGTTGATGGCTTGTCTGATCGGGCCAAATGTGAGGACAACTTTTTCTGCCCCTAATGCTCTACTGCTGCTAGATAATATGCTCCCGCTTGCTCCTAAAAGTAGGGCAATGCCGATCGATACAAATTTTGTTAATTTCATATTCACCGCTACATTAAAATTATTTTTTCGAGATTTGTACATTTTTGTACATTATAGATGAAGCAGTTATATTCTACAAGGTCGCCAGTGTAATTTGAGGCCGCGTCACACCGACAATCTCGAACGAGACTTTTTCTCGATCTTGACTTTAAGAATAAGTAACCACATCGGCCGAAATCTTTTCGCTTCTATTCCTTCTGCCTTCTACCTTATAAATCTCCAGCCTCCTCTATCAGAGTGTCTTCCGCCTTGTACATAAGTGCCTTATAAAAATTATAGGAACTGCCCTGACGGGAGGACGTTCTTAATTGCACAAACATAAGGGATCAATTGCTTCTTCTTTCTCTCTTAGGCAACTACATCCCTCTTCAGGGTAAGAGCATCTCAATCAAGCTTGACAAAAGGAGTTGAGAACAGTCATCATATAATCATTATTCATAGAAGC
>NZ_JAUBPR010000088.1:0-28025 GCF_036700845.1 Microcoleus sp. S13_C5 | reverse complement strand
TTACTTGAACGGCTTAATTGGTAATCAGCGAAGACCTGCATGAGTATCATTACTCACTACAGAAGTGACATGCTCCCCAAAAACTTTATCCCAATGCCCAAGTCAGCGTCGCTGCCAGTGGCACAGGGGGAGGGTTTAGCAAGTTTTGTGCTGGAAACCTTGAGATTGCGGGGGCTTCTCGCACCATTAGAGAGGAAGAAATCAAAAAATGTGCTGACAAAGGAATCGAATTTATTGAACTGCCGATGGCTCTTGATGGTCTGGCGGTAGTGGTTAATAAGGAAAATAACTTTGCCAAATGTCTAACGATTAAAGAATTAGACATAATGTGGAATGCCAAATCCGAAGGCAAGATTACCAGTTGGAAGCAAATCAATCCCGACTTTCCCGACGAAAAACTGTTGCTGTTTGCCCCTCCTTCCGATACAGGAACCTTTGATTATTTCACCCAAGCCGTAACGGGTAAAAGGAAAAATAGCCGTACCGACTTTACCCCCAGTCGCAACCAAAATACCCTCGTGCAAGGGGTGATTGGCAATAAATCGGGACTGGCGTATCTGGGAATTGCCTTCTTGCTCCAAAACCAAGACAAATTGAACGGGGTGGCGATTGAAAATGCAGATGGAAAATGTGTTAAACCAGTTCCCCTTGATAACGTTCTGAGAAATATCTATAGCCCCCTTTCTCGCCCCCTCTTTATCTACGTCAATAAAAAGGCCCTGACAACCAATCCTTCCCTGGAAAGATTCGTGAAATTCTATCTAGAAAATTCTTGGAAATGGGTAGAGGGTGTGGGCTATGTGCCGTTACCCGATGAAGCTTATGTGAAAACTAAGCAAAAATTTGAGCTGCGTGAAACCGGAACGAAATTCAAAAAAGCCAAACCCGGTGAACCCATTACTAACTTTATTTAAGGAGGAAATCTCAAACCCATGACCCTAACTCCTAGTTCCTTTGATGACTCCCTTTTCGCTGCGGATGACTCCTTGCTTAAGAAGTCTTCGGAAGATGTCCCAGAAAAGATTATTGGTGCGGTTTTATTTGCCTGTGCCTTCGTGTCCGTTGCCACAACCTTTGGTATTGTCTGGATTATTTTCCAAGAGACTTGGGGTTTTTTCCAAGAAGTTTCTTTAGCCCAGTTTTTTCTGGATACCCGATGGACTCCCCTGTTTGCCGAAGCCCATTTTGGCATCTGGCCACTGCTGAACGGAACGTTTTTAACCTCTGCGATCGCTATGGCTGTGGCGGTTCCTTTGGGTTTGTCTTCAGCCATTTACCTGAGTGAATATGCCCAACCGAAAGTGGCAGCCGTGTTACGCCCTGCTGTGGAGTTATTGGGGGGAATTCCCACAGTAGTTTATGGCTACTTTGCTTTGCTCTTTGTCACTCCGGTTCTGCGGCATCTTTTCCCCTTAGAGATTTTTAATGCCCTCAGCGCTGGGTTAATGATGGGCATTATGATCACCCCCACAGTCGGTTCCATCAGCTTAGATGCCATTCAATCGGTCCCCCGTTCTCTGCGGGAAGGTTCCTATGCCTTGGGCATTACCAAACTAGAAACCATTTTTAAAGTGGTTCTTCCGGCAGCCTTGTCTGGGATTATGGCTTCGATTATTTTAGGCATTTCCCGCGCAGTGGGAGAAACCATGACAGTTCTGATTGCGGCTGGATCGCAGCCTCGCCTCACTTGGAATTTCATGGAATCCGTCGCCACCCTGACCGCTTTTATGGCGGAGATTTCGGGGGGAGATAGTCCCAGGGGTAGCCTCAGCTTTAAGACTTTGTATGCGGTGGGAGCAGTTCTGTTCGTGATTACATTGTCTCTCAATATGGCCAGCTTCTGGATTTCTAGCCGCTTTAAGGAAAAATACGACTGATTGCTATGGTTAAATCAACTTCAACAAACAATTCCGTCAAAACTGCCGAATTTACCGATAACCTAGAACGCCGAGAAGCGATCGGTAAAGTCTTTGAGTATCTCTTCTTAATTGGGTTACTCATCGGTTTATTTGTCCTCGCCTTACTGGTTCTTAATATCCTTCATGATGGACTTGGAAGATTGCTAACACCGGGGTTTCTCACGGAAACGCCTTCCCGTTTTGCCGAACGCGGAGGTATCCGTCCAGCCATTATTGGGAGTTTCTTTCTGGGACTGATCGTCCTTCTGGTTGCGGTTCCCATTGGGGTAGGGGCTGCTTTGTATCTAGAGGAATATGCCCCTAAAAAGTGGTGGACTGCCGTGATTGAGATAAATATCGGGAATTTAGCGGGGATTCCTTCTATTGTCTATGGCTTACTGGGTTTAGGGGTCTTTAACTATTTACTAGGGTTTGGGCCTACCTTGATTTCGGGGGCATTAACCCTTGCCCTATTGTCTTTACCTGTCATTATCGTCACGGCGAGGGAGGCCATCCGCGCCGTTCCCGATTCCCTGAGAAATGCTTCCTATGGACTGGGAACTACCAAATGGCAAACCATTCAACATCATGTCTTACCCTATGCCATTCCGGGAATTCTTACGGGGGTGATTATTTCTGTCTCCCGCGCCATGGGGGATGCTGCTTCTTTGGTGGTCGTGGGTGCTGTCAGTTTCCTCACGTTTAATCCGGGTTTATTCCAACGATTTATGGCGTTACCCATTCAAATTTTCAGCTATATCACTCGTCCTGAACCGGGGTTTGCCAGTGCAGCAGCAGCGACGATTATTGTGCTGATTATCTTGATTTTGGGGCTTAATGGCGTCGCTATCTTTCTGCGACAACGCTATTCCAGCCATTAATTAACTTGAGTTGTCAAGATTAAGGAGACTATTTCAGATGACTGACAGTAATACCAAACTCAAAACGGACGATAGTGCGTTTGAGGCAGAAGGCGTAAAGGTTTATTACAATGGCTTTTTAGCCCTTGTTGATGTCTATATCAAAATTCCCCGTCAAAAAATTGTCGCCTTTATCGGCCCTTCAGGCTGTGGCAAAAGTACCTTATTGCGTTGCTTCAATCGCATGAATGATTTAATCCCTGGTGCCAAGGTGGAAGGGAAACTCATTTACCGCAGCCGTAATATTTACGATCCGCAAGTGAATCCCGTCAAATTGCGGCGACAGGTGGGAATGGTGTTTCAAAGACCGAATCCGTTTCCCAAGAGCATTTATGAAAATATTGCCTATGCCCCCAGAACCAACGGATATCAAGGAAATCTGGATGAATTAGTGGAATCTTCCCTCAGACAAGCAGCTATCTGGGATGAGGTTAAGGATAAACTGCAAGAGAAAGGAACGGCGTTATCGGGGGGACAACAACAAAGGGTTTGTATTGCCCGGGCGATCGCTATGAAGCCCGATGTTTTATTGATGGATGAACCTTGCTCTGCTCTCGACCCCATTTCTACTCGACAAGTTGAAGAACTGTGCTTAGAACTGAAGGAACGATACACAATTATTACAGTGACTCACAATATGCAGCAAGCCTCAAGAATCGCAGATGCGACGGCTTTTTTCAATACAGAAACGGACGATGAAGGCAAACGGCGCGGCAAATTGGTGGAGTTTGGTCCCACTGAACAAATTTTCGGTTCTCCCCAAACCAAAGAAGCCGAAGAGTACATTAGTGGACGCTTTGGTTAAACGCAAGTGTCAGATTTATAGCCTTTCTCAGTAACATGAGGTACCCGACGTGCATAGGGCATAGGGCATAGGGCATAGGGCATAGGGCATACGGCATACCTCCCTTTCTTGAGAACCGCTATACAAGCTTTTCTGCTGTAAGTGGAGCCACAGCCTCCGGAGCTGCGTTACCAGGAAGAGCCTGGTAACGAGTATAATTCACCGAGGAATGTGCGCGCGGCGCACCCTAGAAATTAAGCGGAGAAGTATTTGGCTGCTGGGTGATAGGTGATAATTGCGGTTGTTGATTGTTCGGGATAAAGTTGTTCGCTTTCATCCATGTAGAGGTTGATGCGATCGCACTTTAACAATTCCAATTGCTTGTACTGATCCGCCATATTCGGACAAGCAGGATAGCCGAAACTGTACCGCGAACCCCGATATCTTTGCGCTAGCATATCGCGAATGTTGTCCGGTTCCTCGCTACCAAATCCCAATTCCCGGCGAATTCGCGCGTGAGTCCATTCTGCTATTGCTTCCGCTGTCTGAACCGCTAATCCGTGAAAGTAGAGATAGTCGGTATATTGATTGTTAGCAAATAGCTTTTGCGCGTACTCTGTAGCAATTTCTCCCACTGTCGCTACTTGCATCGGAAATACATCGATTTTACCCGATTCTTTGGGCGCGAAGAAGTCGGCAATGCACAGCCTGCGCGCCGATTTTTGCCTGGGAAATGTGAATGTTGCAGCGGGTGTCGATACATCTTGCCCGTTATTCATAATTTCCGGGTCGTACAAATGCAAAGAATTGCCTTCAGCGTGACAGGGGAAATACCCGTAAATTGCTTGCGGATGCAGTAACTTTTCGGTGAGAATTTTGTGTTTCCACTCTTCCAATATCGGATAAACTTTCTCAGCTAAGAAAGCATCGTATTCTTCCCGCGATTGGTCTTTTGGCTTGCGAAACTGCCACTGACCGGCAACTAAAGCTTGCAAATCTAAGTGCCAGACAATCTCTTCAAAGGGGATGTCTTCTCCCTGCAACAGTTTCGTTCCCCAGAAAGGAGGATTTGGGCGATCGATATCTGCTGCAACTGCTTCGGATCGCCTGGTATCTATCACCACAGGAGTGTCTGCTTTCTTGGCATCTTCTACAGAAGTCTGTGGCGCAGCTTTAGCTTCTTTAGCCGCCCCATTATCCTGCCCTATTTCATCTAAAAATCCTTGCAAATCTTCCCATTTACCAGCAGATTTTGCAGGCATGAGTTTGTCCATAAAGTGCAAGTCAGAAAACGCATCTTTGCCATAAACTACTTTACCTTTGTATGTATTTTGGCAGTCTTCATGTACAAACTTGGGAGTCAAAGCCGCGCCGCCCAAAATTACCGGAACCGTGATTCCTTTCTGGTTGAATACTTCCAGATTCTCTTTCATGAATGCGGTCGATTTTACCAGCAAGCCACTCATCGCAATACAGTCGGCTTTGTGCTTTTCGTAGGCTTCGATGATATTGTCAACTGACTGTTTAATACCCAAGTTTATCACTCGGTAGCCGTTGTTTGATAGGATAATATCAACCAAGTTTTTGCCGATGTCGTGAACGTCGCCTTTGACAGTAGCGATGATGAATGTGCCTTTGGCGTTGTCCCCGGATTCGGACTTTTCCATGTACGGTTCTAAATAGGCAACTGCCGCTTTCATGGTTTCTGCTGACTGCAATACAAATGGCAGTTGCATTTGTCCCGAACCGAACAATTCTCCGACTACTTTCATGCCGTCTAGCAAGAAGGTATTGATAATGTTGAGAGGCGGATAGGTTTCTAATGCTTTGGCGAGTTGGATGTCGAGTCCAATGCGTTCGCCGTCGATGATGTGCTGCTTGAGACGTTCTTCTACCGGGAGGCTTGCGTCTTCTGTCCGATCGCGCTTGGTAGTTTTGCCCGCAAACACCGTTGTCAGGTCGCCCAAGGGGTCGTAAACGCAAATATCGCCGTCAAACTCCCGTTCGTCGTAAATGAGTTTACGGCAGATTTCTTGGTGTTTGGGGTCGATTTTGGCAAGGGGCAAAATCTTATTGGCGCTGACAATTGCTGAGTCCATCCCGGCTTGCATTGCTTCGTGCAAAAACATGGAATTCAAAACTTGCCGCGCCGCCGGATTCAAGCCGAAGGAAATGTTAGAAACTCCTAAAATTACGTGACATCCTGGTAATTCTTGGCGGATGCGGCGGATGGATTCGATGGTAGCTTTGCCGTTTTTTCTGTCTTCTTCTATCCCGGTAGAAATGGGCAAAGCTAGGGTGTCAAAAAAGATTTCCTCGGCGGGAATTCCGTAGGCGACGGCGGCGTTATATGCGCGTTGGGCGATCGCAAATTTTTGGTCAGCAGTTCTCGCCATCCCGTCTTCGTCAATTGTCCCGATAACTATGCCCGCGCCGTATTTTTTTGCCAACTCCAAAACTTGATAAAAACGCGGTTCTCCGTCTTCGTAGTTAGTGGAATTCAGCAAACATTTGCCGCCCGCAACTTTTAAGCCTGCTTCCATCTTTTCCCATTCTGTGGAATCCAGCATTAAAGGGAGAGTGGCATTAGTCACAACGCGGGAAACTAATTCTTTCATGTCGCGCACGCCGTCGCGGCCGACATAATCAACGTTAACATCGAGAATGTGCGCGCCTTCTCGCACTTGTTCCCTGGCCATTGCTACTAAACCATCCCAGTCTTCGGCGTTTAGCAAATCGCGGCATTTTTTGGAACCGCTGGCGTTGAGTCTTTCGCCGACAATTAAGAAGGAATTTTCTTGTTCGTAGGGTTGGGCGCTATAAATTGAAGCGGCGGATGGTTCCCAAGTAATTTCGCGGATTTTGGGTTTAAGAGTTTTGCCAATTTCTGATAGTTCGCGGATGTGATCGTAGCGGGTTCCGCAGCAGCCACCGATGACTTGCACGCCTAAGTCTTCGACAAAGCGCATCAAGGCCATCTTTAATTCTATTGGCGTGAGTTTGTAGTGCGCGTGTCCGCCGATGTTTTCGGGTAAACCGGCGTTGGGAACGCAGGAAACGACGAAGGGCGAATGTTCGGAAAGGTATTTGACGTGTTCGGCCATGCGATCGGGCCCGGTGGCGCAGTTGAGGCCTAAAATGTCGATCGGGTACGGCTGCAAAATGGCTAGGGCGGCGCTGATGTCGGAACCGACTAACATTGTGCCGGTGGCTTCCATTGTGACTGATACCATTAATGGAATTCGCGCACCTTTTTTCTTAAATACTTCTTCAATGGCATTTAATGCTGATTTAATTTGCAGCACATCTTGACAAGTTTCGACAATAAATAAGTCAACGCCGCCGTCATAAAGTCCTTCTGCTTGTTCGGCAAAAGCGGCGGTGAGTGTGTCGAAATCGATGTGTCCTAATGTGGGCAATTTGGTGCCTGGCCCGATCGAACCTGCGACAAATCTCGGTTTTTCTGGCGTGGAAAATTCGGCGGCGATACCCTTGGCAAGTTCGGCGGCAGTTTTGTTGAGATAATATGCTTTGTCTGCCAAATCGTATTCGGCGAGTACGATGGAAGCCGCGCCAAAGGTGTCTGTTTCGATGACATCGGCCCCTGCTTCGAGGAATCCCCGGTGCACGTTGGCGACGGCTTCGGGTTTGGTGTGGACGAGATATTCGTTGCAGCCTTCGTATTCTTTGCCGCCAAAGTCTTCTGCGGTGAGGTTTTGGACTTGCAGGTTGGTTCCCATTGCGCCGTCGAAGACGATGACGGGGCGTGAGGGGTGGTGGAGGCGATCGAGGAATCTGCTATTCATAAGCGGTCAAAAAAAACGCCGGTGCTATATATTTACAATTTTATCTATTGTGCAATATTGTCCACAATTATGTGAATGTTGGCAAATGGCTAATGACTATGCCGATTTGAGATTTTGGATTTGGGATTTTGGATAAAAAAAAACCAGCCCCGGGATTCATTCCCACGCGCAGGCTGACTGATGGGGACAATCCCCCATCTCAAATCCGATGACAATAGTTCGATCGTACCTGTAAGTGTGCGGGAAATGTCAGATTATTTCGAGGATGCTGTTGTGCGTGGAGATTTGGGGGAGAAGCGGGTGATTATCGGCTGCGAGGGGTTTTTCCGCTTAACTGTTGAGGATTTTGGCGAAAATGCGATCGAAATAATTAAACGAGTGATGTTAAAGGGCGATCGAATTCTCGGTTATCTCGTAGTTATGCTGATAAGTGCGATCGCGATCGCTCCCCCTGGTACAAGCCATTGTTTGAGTGTTTCTTCTATGAATATACGGAATTCGCTCAGCTCCCATTGGCTGTTCATCAGAAGTCACCTTGATGCGGTGAGTAGATAAAGCGATGGTTCCGATTTTTGCTCAACAAATGCTTACCTCCCTAGCTTGATATTATGGATTTTTATAATCAAACAGAATAACCGCAGTAAGTTTTTTAGTCCCGCTAGATTGAGTCCAATCACCACCTTTTATCGTATAAACTTTGTAGCTAATTGCATGGGTGCCATCAAGGGTGGCAATCAAGAAATTACTACCAATAGATGGAATATCAAATTCTATTCTTAATTTTACTTGTTGATCAGATTCATCTACGGTGTTATATTCTACAGTTCCTTTTACGCCTACTAGGGATAAATCTCTACTCAGCCCTATAAAGGCTAGCTGTTGCTCTGTATCTTGTATTTTGGGAATTTCACTTTTAGGCTCAGATGTAAATTCACCATGTTCCAGATGAGCCGTAGCAAGGAGTAACTTTCTGGAAGTCTTATTGATAAGATAAACCTCTATAGTATCCCAATTTATTGACTTGCTTGCCACTTCTAAATTAGCGTGTAATTCCTGTATCAAATAGGGGATTATTGCTGCATCTCTAATCGCTTCTGAAACTCGCAATATTAATTCCTCCATAGCCTCGTGGGTGTATGGGTCAAGTAGTAGACCAAGTTGCTTAGCTATCTGGATTGCTTCAGATAATTCAACTACCGTTTGAGTATATGCTTCATCACTGCTAGGTTCAATAGGTGCTAGACCAGTGCCCCAGTGGTTTCCGCTGATGCTAGCACTCCAAGAACCTCCGTCTGTAGGATTGTAAATTAGCCATTTATAGTTCACTGGTTGGAGGTCTGAGAGCAACTCTTTCAGAGTATGGATACAATATCCAGTGGCATTAGCATAACTCACACCTGCTTTTAATCTGTCATATGTTTTTTGTTTATCTCTAGTAGTTTCAGCGTCAATTGTTGTAATAATAGCCGGTTTTAATCTAATTGAATTCTGATTTTTATCTAAATTTACTTTCTCAGGGTATATAGCTAATACAAAATTTTTTCCCGTAGGTTCTAAGTTAAGAAATGACTCAGAAGCAAGACCTTTAGGTTCGGGAGGTTCTACAAGTGTAGGAGTCTGTGTTAAGCCTATTTTTTGTATATATTCCTTAATAACTGTGAGTAAATTATTGTTGGATATCGTTGTTCCTATACTGGATATAGCTTGAAGTAAACAGAATGTAAAAGTTGAGAGGTTTTGAGTTTGTGGAGTATCGGCTGCTGCTTTTTCATCTGCTTTGCAAGCACTCATCAATAGTCCATTTACTGGCTTACTATTAGATTCCGTTGACATTAATCTGAGAAAATTAGTAGATACTATCAGGTCTCTAAAAGGTAAATTTGAGCGAATAACAGGTTGACCAAATGGTTGATAATCTATATTGCGATCTGTCTGCGCTATGCTCAATCTCCTGAGTTGTTCATCTGGAGGAGACCAGCTTTTAACCCTAATAATTTCTTGTCCTGATTCAGCTATTAAGAAGGCTTTTTCCATTCCTCCCGAAAAACAGCTATCTAATACTAGGGTAAAAATGCCTGTAGGTATATTTTGTGTAAATGCACTTAGTTCGTTGCCAAAAAAGAAGGTTTGAGGATACAAAACTAGACAATCTTTCAGTACACCATCTTTGACAGCCTGATAACCATGCCCTGAATAATAGAACACGAGACGGTCGTCTGGCTGTACATCCTGGAATAGCCATTTCAAATCTTGCCGGATATTATCGATAGTTGCTTCTGTATCAAAGCGGTTACAAATCTCACTAAAGCCATAATTCTCTGTTAAAAGAGCCGAGAATTTTTTAGCATCGTTTACACAGCTGAATAGACTGTTAGGACTTGGATAATCGTTAATGCCTATAACTAAAGCCTTTTTTTTAGACATGATAAACCTCTAATTGTTTAACTCTGAACAATGTTCCTAATAACAAATAATCTGTAAGAAGCCAGACTTATCATTGTTTGTTTTTACAAGTCTTGTAAATTCTAAAAATGTTGGTATGATAAGTCTGGCTTCTTTTGTTTTCTCAATTAACTGGCAGATACTTGGTTACTTGTTATCCACTCCTTCAGTCCAGTATTTGAATTTTTTAGGGAAAGCGTAAGGTCGATCGATTTGAGATTTGTCAGATCCAGATCATATGTTTTTGAGGCAGAGACATCAGACTTGATCAAGTCTCCTTCTTGTAGGTCACTAGCATAGGCAAAATATAGCTTTGGAGTTAGTGTGAAGTTTGCTTGATCTCCCTGGCCAACATTACACTTGACAACTAATGGTTTATTGTCTTTTGCTATTGCTACGTCAACCTTCTCTGCAGCATTATTAACGCACCCCACCAGCCCATCTACAGTTTTACCAGATATCTGCTCTAAACGAGGAAAATCATTCTTCTTGTAGAATTGCCATAGTTGCCCGACTGGAGTTGGTTGGACTGTACCTCGGTTCTTTGCGTCATATGCTAGCGCACTTTCTTTAACCGTAATTTGAAGGTTCACAGGATAAGTTATTGAGGAATTTGAGTTATTGCCCAGGGGAATTACTTTCCAAGCTACGGGAAAGAGTGTGGTATACATCTCACTAACATTGAACGGTTTTTGGAAAACCAAAATGTACTGATCGTCTGCATCTTTATTGACAAGATTGATTGTTATATCACTTGAGACGAAATCTTTGGAGCCTACTGCTGCCCCTGTGCCATACAAATCTTTTAGCATATAGGGAACTCGCGCAGCTGCTCCAATCGCTTCCGATACTCGTAAGATTAATCCTTCCACGGCTTCCGGTGTGTATGGATTGATTAACAAACCATACCGCTCCGCTATCTGAATTGCTTCAGATAATTCAACCACAGTTTGAGTATATGCTTCATCACCACCAGATTCGGTAGGTGCAAAACTGGTTGCCCAGCGATGTCCGTTGATGCTAGCACTCCAAAAACCTTCGCAGGCGTTGTAGGTCAACCATTTGTAATTAACTGGTTGGAGGTCTGACAAAAGCTCTTTAAGAGTATGGATGGAATATCCACTGGCATTTGCATAACTTACACCAGCTTTTAATTGTTGATAAACTTCTTTTTTGGACATAGCCTCACCGAGTACATTAAACACTTTGAATTGCTGTAAGCCAATACTTCCTACCTGTGCATTTAGAGAGTCAAGAGCTTGACTTAACCAGTCTTTAACCTCTGTTTGGTTCCCATTGCTATCTACTTGACCTGAAGGTGAAGTTCCACTGTTTATCAAAAGCGTATCTATAAACAGTTTCCCTTCTAATTCTTTACCTTTGATGGCATTGGAGACATTAGTAGTAGTGATCTGGTTGGCTTTGTAGTTTTTATTTTTCTTAATAACCGTAAAATAGTAAGTAGTCATCTTTGTATCCTTGGCTTTTTCGGCACTTTTTTCTGCTCTTCATCTTAAAAACGATTACTAGAGATAATTTGTGATTTTTTCGAGTTTGAAGCTTTTTTCTTAAATAGATGCACCCACTAAACAAAGCTTCAAAGCCAGGAACCCTTTCAAACAACAATCTACAAACGTTCCACATCTTCCTTAACCTCCCCACGAGCAGGGTAAAACAAATGCCGACTCAGCGCATTGCGATAATTCTGCACAGCACCCCCCACATCTCCCAACTCCGACAACGCTCTACCACACCAGTAATGTGCAACAGAGGGATTAAAACTCATCAATTCCAGAGCGCCAACGCACCCCTTCTCCAACCAACCCCGACACTTCTCCTCCTCACCCAAAACCCGATAACTCTCACCCAACCAAACCGCCGCCGGAACAGAATGCAAGCCACCCCCCCCTTCTAATAACAACTGCCAACCTTGCTCCAACACATCCACCGCCTCCCGGTGTCGCCCCGCCAGCGCCAACACCCGCCCATGTCCCAACCAAGCATCTGCTAACTGCGGCTGTAGCTGCATTCCCCGTGCAGACAACGCACATCCGCGCTCCATCTCTTGAAAATGTTCCACCAGCACCCGTCCCGCCGTCGCCCAGACACTCCAGCGCTCTGGAAACTGCACCAACATCTGTTCCACCAAAGGTGTGAGCTCATCTCCTCTCCCCGCCACTGGTAAAATCTCGCACAGCGCCCGATAAATTTCCCCATCATTGGGATACAACCCATGTGCCTTCAGCATCGCTTCCGCCGCCGCAATAGAATTCCCCGTGCGGAAGAGACATCGCCCATAGAAATACCAGCCACCGAGATTAAGCGGATGCTGTTCAACAAACTGCTGCAAAACAGCCACCCCTTTTTTCCACTCCCCTCGAAACAGGTGATACTGCGCCAGCGAATCCTGAACATAAGCAGCATTCGGAGCAATTCGCAGCATCGTTTGAATCATTTGCTTTGTCCGCTTACCTTCCTCACCCTGAACTAATCCTGTACCACAGCGACTATCCGCCAGCAGTTTCAGACTCCGCAAATCCTGGGGAAACACCTCCAGCACTCGCTGCAAACGTTGTTCCGCTTCCTGAAAGTTCCCCAACATCATCAACGCATCATAGCTGTGACTATTAGCTACAACCTCATTCGGATTGAGTTGCAAAACCGTATCGAAAGCTTGCAACGCTGCAATGGGAGCTTCTTTTTCCAAATAAATAAATCCCAGAGCCAGCCAGTGAGCCGTATTTTCTGGTTCTAGCAATGTTGCTTGTTCAAAAGACACCGCCGCCTGCTCAATACAACGGCGACACACTGCAATTAATCCATTAATATGATGTCCGACTGCTTCGTTCTCAGATAAACTTTTAGCCGTTTCATAAACTGCAATTGCTTCAGTCTCTTTCCCCATCAACTGCAATATTTTTCCCAATAGCAATTTCACATCAATTAATTGAGGTTGCCGTTGTAGCACTTGGCGATATTCTTCCACTGCTTGCTGCCAGTTGCCCATTGCATATAGCAGTTCGGCTAATTCCCTTCGTTTCTTCCATCCCGTGGGATGCTGCTCCACGTATTTACTTAATGTTTTTAGCTTGATATCTTGCCTTGTGAGTTTCTCATCTAAAACTAGATAAGCATTCATTTCCACCCCGGTAGGCTGATTAAGCTGTACCAGGCAAGTAGCAGTGACTCTAGACATATTGGAGTAAACCTATTATAGTTAATGGCTTGTAAATGCACCCCAATATCTGCAACAATTTCCTTTTAAGGTATGTTGTTGCGCTTTAGCGCTCTTATCTGAGTTTTCATAAGAGCGCTAAAGCCCAACAACGTACCAAAGTCGCCCCTACAATCAGACTTGAAAAGCTCTGTATTCTGTAAGATATCGGAATTATTTCCAACTCAAAAGGCTGGATGAGCTATATCTCGTATGTAACAGTGAATCGAGATAAGTAGTTGTTACCTTATAATCAATTGGCTGTTGCACATACTCTTCTACCCTCAACATTTCACATCCGGATGTTTTCGCTTCATCCGAGTTCGGTTCCTCGACTTCTGCCGTATCCAAACCTAAACGATAATTGTGCAACTGCTTTTGCAGAATCTCTCGTGCCAGTTGGATGCGTTTACGCACATTATTCTCAGAAAGAGCCAATTTTTTGGCAATATCTCGGTAAGGCATCTCCTCATACCACAGCAAAATCGAAGGGTCTCGCAGTTTGGCAGGTAGACTATTAATAGCACGGCGTATGTGTTGGCTCGTTTCCTGACGCAGCATGGCAGCTTCGGGTGATTCGCTGCTACCACCAATTCCCTCATCTTCTGAAATATTTTCAATGTTCTCGACACCCTTTGCACCTTTCTTGCGTTCTCGATGTATATCGATGCAGATATTATGAGTTAGTCGAGCCAGCCAAGCTTTAGGATAACTAATTGTGTCAGCGAAACAAGGCATTTTTTCCCAGGCTTTTTGCCTTGCTCGACTCAGTGCTTCTTCTGCCTCTACCCGATCGCCTCCCATCCATGTTTGACAGCAACGGTAGAGATAATCTTGATGCCATATCCATAACTGCCAGAACGCCCTTTTGTCGCCTTGAGACAGCCGTTTTAATAGGAGTTGCTCGTCTAACTTTGTCTCACTTGTGGCTTTTTGAGCGATCAGGGAACGAAATCGGTGGGGAGTTACATTTGTTACATTCTCTGTCAAGCTTTCTTTATCTAGCATCAAGTTGTTCCTTCACTAGGAGAGCATTGGCTGAACAAGTCTCAAGTCCAGTTTGCCTCTTCTCCTCGCTGTCAACAATCGCAGTTTTCGCAGTTAAGATCCGAAGTTAAGGATTTTTATTCCTCAAATTCCCAGCCAATACCACCTGCAAGGGTGGTATTGGCTGGAAAATTTAGCGGCTACCTTTCTATTGCAGTACAATCAACTTCTTTTTTAGGGAAAAGGGTTTATAACCCAAATGTCCCGTCTTAGTTTGGTAGCCAATTGAGCCACCTCATGCGCCAAACTTGCTAAAATTCAGAAAAATTTCCTACAATCATGGAAAATACTCTCTTATTTCGGTTGTTTAGCTTAACTAACGGCTATTAAGTTATCTAGTTTTTTAAGTTCCAGGCTAATACAGTAGGATTGCAGCCGATTTCCGGTGCAAACGAGAGGGATTGAAAGCTTTTCCTCTATTTTTCCCATTTAACAGTTAAATGTACGGTACCTTAACTTGAATAACCCTATGTATCAGCCTAAATACAGACGCAGGCGCGGTGTAATCCTTACCCCTCAAGGATGGAACAAACTTCAAAAAGCGAAATCAGAGGCGGAATTTAAAGAAAACAGTGGCTACCGATACACTCTTGAAAAGTTGAGCGATCGCACTGGCTTAGCTGTAGATACCTTGCTCCGGGTTCATAATGGCTCTACTACCGTTGATAAGCAAACCCTCAAGCGCTATTTCAGGGCTTTTAATCTAATTTTGGAGCCATCTGATTATTCTTGGCCCGAAACTCAGATGAAAGAAGTTGAACGCGATCGTGTAGATGTAAAGCCAGAATTACCGGGGGGTCAAGTACCTCTCGATTCGGCGTTTTATGTAGAACGTCCTCCCATTGAATCTCGAACCTGCGAAGCGATATTGCAACCTGGTGCCTTAATTCGCATCAAAGCTCCCCAACTAATGGGTAAAACTTCCTTGATGGCAAGAATCGTGGAACGGGCGAGAAAACAGGGCTATCAAACAGTGGTGTTGAATCTCAAGCTGGCTGATGAAAAAGTATTCACCAATCTGGATCGATTCTTGCAATGGTTTTGTGCTTGCGTGAGTCGGAGCTTGAAGCTACCGAACAAACTAGCAGACTATTGGGATGAGATGTTTGGTAGCAATTATAACACCACAGATTATTTTGAGAA
Source organism: Microcoleus sp. S13_C5 (assembly GCF_036700845.1). Taxonomy (NCBI): domain Bacteria; kingdom Bacillati; phylum Cyanobacteriota; class Cyanophyceae; order Oscillatoriales; family Microcoleaceae; genus Microcoleus; species Microcoleus sp. S13_C5. The sequence continues at coordinate 12,771 of NZ_JAUBPR010000088.1, read as the reverse complement.
TTATTTATTAGCTCAAATCGATTCACCACTGGTACTCGCCTTAGATGATGTCGATCGCGTTTTCGCTCACCCCGAAATTGCTTCTGACTTTTTTGGTTTGCTGCGAGCTTGGTACGAAAAAGGCAAGTATGGCGATCGCAGTAGTAATATCTGGCAGAAACTTCGGTTAGTAGTAGTACACTCTACAGAAGTTTCTATTACACTTAATATTAATCAGTCAGCATTTAATGTAGGGCTGTCAGTTGAACTACCTAATTTTACCAACGCTCAAGTACAAAATTTAGCACTTCGGCATGGATTGGATTGGTCAATACAGGATGTAGAGAAACTAATAAATTTTGTGGGTGGGCATCCCCATTTCATCCGATTGGCTTTATATCATATTTTTTGGGTGCAGGACATCTCCCTGCAACAAATGTGGGAAATAGCACAGGTTTTGAATCTTCTCACCAAACTTTACATTATTGCCTATCTTCCTCCTATATCCTAATTTCACCCAGTAAAAATCAGCTTCTCGAAATCGAACTGGATACCTGTTTCTACATCCAGAGTTCAGCTTTAGTCAGAAGCAAAAATATTGAGTTAGAAACAGACCCGCCGGATTTGGGTGTAGAGTCGGACTAGACAAGTTCTTCTCTAAATAAGTTCACCATTTATTCTTCCCTTCGCGTTCCCGAACTTTGGAGATAGCGCGGGCAAACCTTAGAACTATATCAGCTTGTAGAAGGAAAATAGGATCGTGCTGCTCAAAGTTTAGCTTCTCCATTTTTGCCCATCGCAGAAGTACCCGGATTTATTGAACAAAACAGGGCGATCGGACAAAGAGTAGCCGTCAGTTGATTCCGGACAAGAACCAGAGAAATTTTGCCACATAGCGAGGAATATAAAGATGCACAATAGATACGCATAAACTCTATATTTAGCGTGTATACGGCGCACATTTTCGCTATAACTAGCGCCTCACACTCTAGAAAAAATATATCATCATTATTTCTTTCTCATCCTTCTCTGGGAACCTCTTTTAGGCAGTCGCTTAATTTCAGTTTCGCCTCCTTGAAATTCTACTTCTTCTCTAATTTCTAAAGTGACACTTTTAACATCGCCCCCACTGATTTCTTCCTCTTCCTCAATCTCCTCCGAATTCTGTTCATTGGCGATTAACTGCACGTCCAAGCCAGAAGTTTGAATCGGGAATTGTGCGATTTCTTGACTAATTTCAGTTTCTTCAAGCCCCTGCTCAATTTCCGCCGCCGGTAAATCTTCCTGGGTAGCAGGAAAGTTATCAATTTCTTGACTAATGTCAGTTTCTCTGATTTCCTTTTCTACTAGCTGCATGGATAACTGCTGCTTTTCCCTTGACAATTCCTCAACCTTAGTCGCAAGCATTCTAATCTGTTCGTTGAGAACGCGAATTTCTCGGTTTTGCTGCTGAATCATTTCTTCGGCATCAGCAAGAGTTCGATTTCTCTCTAATATAACCTCATTTTTAGTTTCTAATTCCAAAGCGCTCATAGCCGCTTTAATTACATTATAAAAATGTGGCTTAGATACATCAACTTGTTTAGCATTATGGCGACTTTTTCCCAAAAGTCCAATCTTTTGTCCTTGCTTAACAGCCAAAACAAAACCTTGATGATTTTTTATTTTTAATTCTTTGACAAAATCTACTTGAACTAAACTGCAAATATATTTGTGACAGTCAAAATAAAATTCTGCTTTCATCAAAAAGCACCCCTTTCTGCTATAGTCCCGCAGAATTATAGCACGAACACCGTTAAAAATTGAACAAAATTTATAAAAATAGGGTGGGCGCGGAGGGCTGTACCCTAATTTATAAATGTATGCGATGTCAAGATTTGTTCAGGACTTATGCGAAAAACCGTTTGACGCGCTACTTCTAGCATTAATGGGCGCAATGCGCCCATACAAAATTAGGTTTTGCGGGCAGGAATTTAAATATTTTGGCTTAGCAAAATTCGCCAACTGCGACATATTTAATAAATTAATTAATTGCTTTATTTGCTGACATAAGCGATTTCCCATCCGTGACGATAATAAGCTGTATCTAAATCAACCCTTTCAGTTTTAACATGAGGCTCTAATTCAAACAAGCTTAATTGAATTGGTTCATCAGTTTTTTGGCTTTTGTTAAACTTGCTCAAAAGTCTTTCTTCTAAATGCTCGTGCGATTCTAAATTTCCATCTGAAAGAATGTGATGAATTTGTAAATTAAATACTTTAAGTTTGTGGCACACTAAAATAGTCCGATGACAAGTAATCGGGTCTTTTTCCGCACACATTAAACTGATTTTATAATTGGCTGCGCCTTGGATCAAGCGCTGCATTCCTGCGGAAAATAGAGGAGTTGCTGCTATGCGATCGTATAAAGCTTTACCGCTAGTATCGTAACAGCTTAAATCCTCTGGTCTCGCGCCCAACTCTTTGCCTAAAAAAACATATTGAATGCCGACACTTGACAAAGAAGCTTTAATTTCGGATTTATTAAAATGAGGTAAATAGCGGCTAAAAGGATGCGAGCGCACGTCCGCAACCGCCGTAATTTCGTGTTGTTGCAGCAGCAAAACAAACGCTTCAATACTCAGATTGGAGTGTCCGATCGTAAATAATTCCATTGCTTCGATCTTACTATGCAGTCTTTGCCTAGACGAAAGTTGGTGTAGCCCAATTATTGCAATTGGTAGACTTCAAGCTGTAGGTTTCTTTAGCAACTTTTGAATCAAAAGTTGCAAAGCCAGCAGCATCAAACCCAAAGACGCAAAAGCAAAAACACCCGCACCCAAAGCGACAATCCCCATGACTAAAGTTCGCACAGCCCCCGCAATATTAATCGCAGTTACATTGTCAGACTGAATCGGCTTATTAGCAAAAGTTTGGACGATCGACAAAGTTAGCGCGTACAAAGCCGCCGCAAACCCGCCCGCGATCAGCGAACCCATCACGCACCGCAAAATAGTCGGTGGCGTGGAAGATGCAGAGGTTGCATCTCCAGCCGAACTCAGAGGTTTAGAAGTAGAATTTGGATTAGTTAAATCAGTCATGGCGGTTTTAGATTTTAGATTTTAGATTTTAGATTTCTGGTTAATTCACCAAAACTAAAATCCGTGTTGCATGACATATTATCAGTTCTTCGATCTCAATAGACTCTGCGAAAAGTTAGATTCATCTTGACCCTCGCCTATTAGACACGTTTAACGGGCGATCGCGATCGCAGCATCTGCGAGTTACACCCTCGAAATCGGCGGTTTCGTATCATTTCCCTCCGAAAAAATCCGAATCCCAGTATTGCTAAACTTTGCTACCCAAAAATCCAAATCGGGAGAAGCGATCGCACTTTTAACCCGTTCCAAAATCTGCTGAGCCTGCTCTGGAGACTCCGCCAGCGCAAACACACTCGGCCCAGAACCCGACATCATCGTTCCCAAAACCCCCGCCGACTCAAAAGCCTGCCGCAACTGCACCACCTGCGGGTACACAGGTAAAGCAACTTTTTCTAAATCGTTGTGCAGCAATTGACCAATTTTCGATCGATCTTTTTGGGCGATCGCCCCCACCATCGGGCCCGAATGCAGCCGTTGCCGACGGCACTCCAAATCTTCCGCTGCACAATAGGAACTACTGAACTGCTGCCGATAAGTTTGATACGCCCATGCGGTAGAAATACTGAGATTGCGGTACTTTGCCAACACCACAGAAAAGCCCCCCAAATCAGGCAGCGGCGACAGTTTATCTCCGCGACCGGTTGCCAAAGCCGTACCTCCAGCAATGCAAAAAGGCACATCCGAACCCAAAGTTCCTCCCAACTCTTGCAACTCTGACTGAGTAAGTCCCAATTGCCACAGCAAATCCATCCCGACTAAAACCGCAGCCGCATTTGCAGAACCGCCGGCAAGCCCCGCCGCCACCGGAATCTGCTTGTGAATGGCAATCTCGACTCCGCCGTATTTCGCCAAAGCATCGGGGAATTGCTTCGCCAACAAATCCGCCGCCCGGTAAGCCAGGTTATTCTTATCAGGAGGGACTTGCGGGTGATCGCAGCGCACGCGAATCGTGTCCGTACCGATCGCGCGCAAGTCAATTCGATCGGCTAAATCTATGCTTTGAAGTACCATCGCCAGTTCGTGGAATCCGTCGGGGCGATCGCCTATGATTTCCAAATACAGATTGATTTTTGCTGAAGCTAGCAGAGAATATGAACGCATAGGTGATTAAGCCGCAGGTGAAAGAAACCCCTGGTTGAAATTAATTGACACCAGTCCGAGTCCATTTTCTCACAACTCAAAGGAAATATTATGCAGGAAATGTGGAAAACTTTTTTTAGTTCCGGGTCATTTATTCCTCACGGTCACTGCTATCTCTGGCATACCCCGTTAGTCTGGCTTCATCTTGCCTCAGATTCTATAATTGCACTGGCGTATTTTTCCATCCCGATTACATTGGTTTATTTTATTTCCAAACGCCAAGATTTGCCCTTTGACTGGATCTTTGCCTTGTTTGGAGCCTTTCTCGTCGCCTGTGGCATCACTCACATATTTGAAGTCTGGACGCTTTGGCATCCTACCTATTGGCTTTCAGGAACAATGAAAGCAATTACTGCCCTTATTTCATTTGCTACAGCCATACTTTTGGTAGACTTAATGCCTCAAGCCTTAGCACTTCCCAGTCCCGCACAGTTAGAATCCACCAACCGACTCCTAGAATCTGAAATTGTTGATCACCAATTAGCACAAGCTGCACTACAAAAAGCTCAAGTAGAATTAGAAATTCTACTTGAACAACGCACGGAAGAGTTAAAGTCTCAAGCTCAAAAACTCGAACAAGTCTTGTCTGAATTGAATCAGGCTCGATCCCAGCTAATCCCTAGTCCAGAAATGTCATTTTTTAGGCAGTTATTGACTGAACTGCCTCATCACATTCACAATCCGATTCACTTTATTTGCGGCAATCTTACTTACGTTCGCGAGTATGTAGATAGTTTGCTAGAACTCGTCAATCTCTATCAAGATAAGTATCCCCATCCGCTACCAACTATTCAAAAAAAAATTTCTGATATAGATTTAGATTTTATTAAAGAAGACCTACCACAAATATTAATTTCTCTCACAATTGCAGCAGACCGCCTCATTGGTATTGTCCAGTCACTACGGACTGGTTCTCGCCTTGACGCAGCAGATATAAAAATAGCCGACCTTCACGAAAGTATGGACAGTATACTGAAGATGTTGTCAAGCAGATTGACGCCTAAGCAAGGTTCATGCCACATTGAAGTTATCAAAGAATATGGCAATTTGCCGAAAATAGAGTGCTATTTAGGAGCGATAAATCAAGTATTTATCACTATCATTGGTAATGCGATTGAGGCTTTAGAAGAAAACAGCCACAGCGAGTCGGTTGCAGCCAGCCAACCCGATCCACCCAATATCAAAATTGCTACCAAACTTTTAGAAAATGAACAGGTAGAAATCCGAATTAGCAACAACGGGCCAGAAATAACAGAATCAGTGATGAAGCAGTTATTTAATCCATTTTTTACCACGAAACCAGTAGGCAAACAAGGGATTGGATTGGGTTTAGCGCTCAGCCATGCTATTATCACAGTAACACATCAAGGCGAATTGCAGTGTATTTCGGCACCAGGGAAAGGTGCGGAATTTATTATTAAAATTCCGATTAGCCTGCAATAAACCTTTAAAAATCCACAACAACCTAAATTCAACTATTTGTAGTCAGGCCGAAAGGTCTTTATTCATAAAAAATAAAATACCCAGATACCAGACCTCATTAATAATTCGGGTATCTAACACAATCGTTAACTTCAAACCTCGCACATAATATTATTACTCAAATTTACCCATTGCGCCACGCTTAAATCTTCAGCGCGAGATTGAGGATTTATCTGTAACTCTTCTAGCACGTGAACGAGTTTATCTAAATCCACAGCCCCTTTCAAATTATTTCGCAGCATCTTGCGCTTGCTACCAAATCCCAACTTAACTAAATTCTCCAAATAGCGCGGATTAACCGCCGCAGTTTCTATCTGTCTGGGAAGCAGCCGCACCACGGCTGAATCGACTTTTGGGGGCGGAAAAAAGTCTTTAGAGGGCACATCGCAAATTAACTCGCATTCTGCTAAATACTGCACCCGCACCGACAAAGCGCCAAAAGCTGTCGAACCCGGTTTAGCGTAAAGCCTTTGGGCCACTTCTTTCTGCACTAAGAGTACGATCGAATCGAAGGGTTTAGCAGCAGGAACAGATATCGTTCCCAGCAGTTTTTGCAGGATCGGGCCGGTGATATTATAAGGAATATTGGCAACAACTTTATTCGGATTTTGGAATTTGGGAAATGCCGTTAGTTCCGCCTCTAAGTCCATTTCCAGGATGTCGCCTTGTAGCAGTAAAAAATTGTCGGTTTTGCCGAGTTGTTTGGCTAGCTTGAGACACAAATCTCGATCGATCTCCACAGCAACAACAGACTCAGCCGCAGGCAGCAAGCGTCGAGTCAAAATCCCCGTACCCGGCCCAATTTCCAGGACGCGATCGCGATCCAAAGCAGCCGCTTTCACAATCTTATCTAAGGCTTTCTCGCTTTTGAGCCAATGTTGAGCAAACTGTTTTCGGGGTCTGGTCGATCGCATTTTTTGAATTTTTGGAGAAATCTTAGCCTGTCATTCTATCACAGCTCAATATCTTTTCCCAACCTACGGTGATGTTTATTTTTGTTAACAGGGGTTGAATTAAGCAAAAAACTTGGGCACTATATAAAGAATAAACGATAAAAAATAAATTAATTTCTTCCCAATTACCAATTCCCCAAAAATGAAATTCCAACGAGTATTTGGTACATTACCCCAAACCACAGCCAGCGCCCCCGGCAGAGTAAACCTGCTGGGCGAACACACAGATTACAACGATGGATTTGTACTTCCAACTGCGATTCCCCAGCGCACAACAGTACAAATCGGCTTCAGCAGTGACGATCGCCACCATTTTTATTCTGCAGAATATGACGAACTCATAAATTATTCAGACGACGATACCATACCGCAAAAATTCGTCAGTTATATCTGTGGCTGCCTCAGACTTTTAGAAAAAGAAGGATACAAAATACCGCCAATAAATCTCTACATTAGCTCGAATGTGCCGATCGGAGCCGGTTTGTCCAGCAGCGCCGCTTTAGAAATAGCAACCCTCAGAGGACTGCGCGCGCTGCTGAACCTCCCCCTAGAGGACGTGCGGCTAGCTCAAATCGGACAGCAAGTCGAAATCCGATATGCCGGCTTGAACTGTGGCATCATGGATCAAATGGCGTCGAGTTTAGCAGACACCAACACCATGCTATTTATCGACACCCGCAGCCTCGAATGCCGCCCGATACCTTTTCCCACAAACACAGAAATTTTAATAATTGACAGTGGCGAAAGCCACGAACTAGCAGCAGGAAGTGGTTACAACAAGCGGCGCGCCGAGTGTGAGGAATCCGCGCGGATATTGGGAGTTAAAGCTCTTAGGGATATCGCCGATCCGCAAGCAGTGGAAGTATTGCCGGAACCCCTCAGAAGGCGAGCGCGGCACGTGGTTACTGAAAACAACCGCGTACTCGAAGCGGTAAAATCTTTACCAGCAAAACGTTTTGGCGAGTTAATGAATGCTTCCCACGCCAGCCAGCGCGACGACTACGAAGTTTCGGTGCCGGCAGTAGACGCGCTGGCGGCCATCTTGCAGTCAATCCCTGGAGTCTTCGGCGCAAGGCTGACGGGCGGAGGTTTTGGCGGCGCTTGCGTAGCGCTGGTGGAGAGTGGGAAAGCGGGTGTTATCGCATCCGAGGCGATCGATCGCTACCAGCGCGCAGGTTATAGCGGCCGCGTTTTGGTTCCCGAAGTTAAAGTTACTTCTTAACTCCAGAACTATCTCCCGGTAGGGAAGGCCACCGCACAGTCACGATTACCGATTCCTCTTCGGCAGACCAATAATGAGGCACTCCCGGCAGCCAGAGAGCATAATCTCCTTCGCGAGAAAGCAAGATTTCTTGCTCTGGAAATTGTAGGCGAAACCGCCCTTTTACCAGGATAGAAAGCGTTGTTGCTTCCGCATTTACCGCCCACTGAGTCCTACAATCTCCGGCGGGGTGAGTGCCCCATTTTACCTCTAAAACAGAAGTCGATCGCGGGTCATCTTCAGGCGTCATAAAGTGACCCGCAAACCAACCGCCCCGACTTGCACCTTCAGCGCCCGCATTTCCGAAAACCACTTGAGATGACATCAGCTAATCAGGTAAACAACAAAGATGCTTATATCTGACATCTTGCACCATTTTCCATAAGCTTTTGAGGGGCGGGCAGGATGCCCACCCCACAATAAATTGACTCTTTGTGGAATAGGCATCTTGCCTGTTCTGAGAATGGTGCAAGATGTTAGTTATATCTGACATCTTGCACCATTTTCAGTAAACTTTTGAGGGGCGGCCAGGATGCCCACCCCACAATAAATTAATTCTTTGTGGAACAGGCATCTTGCCTGTTCTGAGAATAATGCAAGATGTTAGCTAGATCCGGAGACACCATCTAACTTATTACTTGCGGCCCGAAGGTTGACCTTCCGTAGTCGCTATTTCCCCAGCTTCCATCAACTGCTTAAAGCGACGTAAATCATTGGCAATTTGCTGTTCGGGAGCTTCGCCAAATAGTTTAGCAGCGCCAGCAGCAATTGCACCGCCCGGAGGGTTGTATTCGATGACAACTTTTACTTCAGTACCGCGTCCCGCTGATGCCGGTTGAAAGCGCACAAAACCCGAATTGTCAACATCAGATCCTTCAACAGACGCCCAAGCAATTAAGCGATTTTCTTCTTCGCGGACAATCTCTGCATCCCATTCCACACTATTGCCCATCGGCGCGCTGGCAATCCAGTGAGAACGTTTTTCATCGATGACCGTAACGTGTTTGAGATGCTTCATAAACCGAGGCAAATTTTCAAAATTGCGCCATAAACGGTACAATTCATCAGCCGGTTTGTCGATCGTCACCGTCTTTTCAACTTTAATGCTTTGATTCGGATCCGCAGCAGACTGCAAACCCTCCACAACCCCCAGCCCGCGCGCCGCTAAACCGCCGCCCGCAACCGCCAGCAAAGCACCTCTCAAAGAACGCTGTGACAAACCAAAAAGCACCAGTGCCCCGCCACCTATTAAAGATGCCCAGCGTTCGGTATCGCCGCTGCTACTTTGGTTTTGTTTGTCGGAATTTGTCATTGAAGTAGATTCCATGGGTTTAAACCTCGTAAATTAATAGCGAAAAATAGCAGCTAAAGGTGCCTCGTCCGGCACTTTTTCCGGCGGCACCGCGTAAACAGTTCCGCCGTTGAGAATAGTTTGAATGGCTGCTGCATTCAACAAATCTTCGTCGCCCAATTCTGCATCTGGGTGGATTTGCACCGCGTTCGTATCGGGATTAAAAGTACCCCACTGCTGAACGCCAAGAGCAACAAATAGTCGATCGACCCGTCCAAAATAAGCAGCCGAAACAGCTTCTTTCAAATCAGCAGAAATTTTATCGCTTCCTGTCAGATCGTGGTATTGTGCGATCGCCTCCGACTGAGCCTGCAAAAACAAAGGTTCCACCAGCGGCAAAGCTTCAGCCCGCAACTCTTCCGGCTTGAGAAGTTTCTGATTGCCTGTAATTCCTTCTTCAACTAAATGCGGGTAGGTATTGGCTTCTCGGTAAAGCGGGAGCAAATACTCAACTCCAGCTAACACTAAAGGAGCTTTTTTATTGTGCAAATATTTGTGCAGCGCCCCATCTATTATGTGGAAATACTGCACAATTTCCTGCTGGGGCTCATCTCGATCCGGACTTCCTTGACCGTGAAAACTTCCCGGCTGCTGAAAAGAATTATTAGTGCCTCCTTTTGAAGTAGCAATCCGAAACTGACCTTCTTTAGCAGTCGGGTCATATTGCAGAGCCTCATCAAGGCTTTTCGGCAAGTTTTCAACTTCAACTTCCCGAGCACTGTAAGCCGTACACTCAATCAGTCTCACTTCCTTTTGACTGAGAGCTAACACATAAAATAAATTATCTCCTGTCAGCAGAGGCATCAGCGGTTTGACGTGAAAATTGTCGCTTACAACAACTAATTCCTCAAAATCCACCGGACAGCTATAGTAGCGGAAAAATCCCGAAGCGACAAAAATCGCCAGCAGGTTGCTTTGATTTTCCCAAAAGTTTTCCTGGTCAATTTCTGCTCGGACTGGCTCTAGCAATTGGGCAGCTTCTTTTTTGTCAAATCCGTACTCTACAATTTTGTCTTCAGCCTCTCTGATTAAATTTTTGAACCGAATCGGATTTTGTTGAATTTCTGTTCCTTGAGCGACTGGCATATAAATAGAGACGCACAATCCAGGAGATTGTTGTACCAGCGCTTTGAGTTCCTCTACAGATATTAAGTTCACCGCTGAAACTCCTTTTCTAAGGGGTTTTGTAATAAAAACAACCGATTCTTTAAAATGTATCTCTCCTGACCTGGCCCCTGCGTCTGCCTAAAGTAAGGATCGGCTGCTGTAGAGCATTTCATCCCCGAACTAAAACGGGGTTTGCAGCGGCTGTTCCAATCAAACTGCTTATCACCTAAGATAGACGCCGCTAACTCGGCCGCTACTTTACCATAATTTACTTTAGTCGGCTTCTACTACTCGTTATATATATATGATGAAAACAAAAATGTTTCTGTGGTTGCTGTGGGCAATATTTATTGCCTACACCTTGCTGCTAGCTCCTCTCGATCAGCCCGGAACGTTAACAGTTATGGAAAAAATGCTCAAGTTGCAGCTAGAAGGAATTAACCCCTACCTTGTCACCATATTCGCTCTCATGGGAGTCTGGCCGATGGTCTACGCTTGCCTCCTATTCATTGATGAGAAAACCCAAAATATATCCGCTTTGCCTGCTTTCCTCGCTTCCAACGGCGCCGGCATCATCGGCTTAATTCCCTACTTACTCCTCCGCCAGCCCCAGCCACAATTTTCCGGCCGCAAAGATATGTTGATCAAAATATCAGACTCCCGCTGGACAGGCATTGTACTTTTACTAACTACTATCTGGCTGTTAGCTTGGGCTTGGTTAAATGGAGATTGGGGAGATTATGTCAGTCAGTGGCAGTCAATTCCTTTTGTGCATTTAATAACTTGGGATTGTTGCTTGATGGCTGTAATATTTCCCTCTCTTTTGGTAGACGACATGGCACGCCGTGGACTTGCGGACGATCGCATTTTTTGGGCAGTCTCTCTAGTTCCGCTGTTAGGGCCGCTAGTCTATCTTTGTCTGCGCCCCCCTCTGCCAGAATCTGCAACAGAAATCGCCAATTTCCCACTGACAGCAAGAAATTGAAACATTGAAAAATTTGGTAGTGTTCAAGATGTAATGAATATTCAAGCCGCAACGGGATTAACAAACGCTCAAAAAGCGAGATTGAAAGCGTTAGGGGCGATGGCGTAGTCTGGGTGTACCGTGGAGAAAGATTTTAATTGTCCTGAAAATCTCGATCGCCACTTATGAGGTGACTCTATGGAGCCAAATGATACATCGGCCCGCTACGACCGAATTGCCCAATGGTGGCAAACTCAGCATCAAGATTCAACCTACGGGATTGCCCAATTAGAACGGGCGATAAAATTTACTTCTAACCAGCACGCAGCACTTGATGTCGGGTGTGGAAGCAGCGGACGTTTTATTAACAGTTTATCCAAGCATGGATTTCAGCCTGAAGGACTTGATATTTCTAGCGAAATGATCGATTTAGCCCAGCAGCTACATCCAGAAATCACGTTTTACCGGGAAGACATTTGTGAGTGGCTGCCGCCGAAACTTTACAGCCTGATTGCAGCGTGGGACAGTACGTTTCATCTGCCAATCAACAAGCAAGCGCCTGTGATACAAAAGCTATCCGATGCGCTTGAACCCAATGGAGTGATCCTGTTCACTTGTGGCGGCGGACATACAAGCAGCGAGGTTTCGGGAGCATTTCAAGGTCAAGACTTTGATTACAGTACTTTGGGTGTAGATACTTTCCTGCAAATTCTGGTTGATCATCATTGCACCTGCCGCCATCTCGAATACGACCAGTATCCTGAAAATCATGTTTATATAATTGCCCAAAAGACCTAATTTATCATTCGCACCATTAAAGTGTGGAATGTCGCAACTGGGCGCTGTATTAAGATGTTGATGGGCGATCGACTGTATGAAGGTATGAATATTCAAGGGGCAACGGGATTGACGAATGCTCAAAAATCGACTCTCAGAACATTAAGGGCGTTGACATAATCGTAAATACCAATCTGCGTTGGCGTACCCTCTCCCGTGAAAAATCGCCTTAACTTTCCTGTTGAGGAGTTGCAAGTAACCTTTGCGACTCCAGCAAGATCTCTTGCTAGTTCGCTGCAACAGAGTTGTGTACGCCCATTGCCCCAGACCGTGGTCTAGTCTGCGCTTAACACTTTGCGGAACACGACTTTATCATCGCCCGCCGCGTAGAAGTCGCGAATACGCGCCTCCTCCTCATAACCGCATTTCGCGTAGAACACCCGCGTGCGATCGAAGTCCGGCAGCCCTGACGTTTCCACCAGTAATATACGCCCGCCCCGCGCCGTCAACGTTTGTTCACAGGACTTACGCATAAACACAATATATAGCGTTTATGAGAATCCTGAACTACAAGCCGCTAAAGGGTGATTGCCCCGCCTGCTAGAATCCAAAACAAT